>JAHEGS010000019.1:3833-26039 GCA_024645005.1 Bacteroidota bacterium | reverse complement strand
TTGTAGTTAACCTTATTCCTTCTTCAAAATTTTATGAGTGGTTAAAGTTGAATGGAAAATTAGGTGCTCAAGTTAAATTTCCTCGTGTTTTAAAAAAAGAAATGCTTGAAAGTTGGAGAACTCACCTATCAAAATCCATTAATTAGTGAATTCATATGCTGAAAATTTTTCAGCAACTTCATCGAGTATGGCTATAATTTCATTTTGATCCATAGTAGAAACAAGTCTTGTTCGATAGTCTTTGAAGTGAGCAATTCCTTTAAAATAATTGCTGTAGTGTCTCCTCATTTCAACGATACCCATTACATCTCCCTTCCATTTAATCCCAAATTCAAAGTGCCTTTTACAAACATCAACGCGTTGAGATATTTTAGGTGGTTGAAGTTTTAAGCCTGATGATATGTATTCTTTTATTTCATTAAAAATCCACGGATTTCCAATTGTTGCCCTTCCTATCATAATACCATCTACTCCATAGGTTTCTTTATATAGTTTTGCTTTTTCCGGACTGTCGATGTCGCCGTTACCAAATATGGGAATGGTTACTCGTGGATTGTTTTTAATGTTGCCGATAAGGGTCCAGTCGGCTTCACCTTTGTACATTTGTTTGCGAGTTCTACCATGAACACTTAAAGCTTGAATACCCACATCTTGAAGTCTTTCAGCAACTTCTTCGATATATTTAGTTTTATCATCCCACCCTAATCTTGTTTTAACAGTAACCGGCAGGTTTGTACTCTTAACAATTTCGGCAGTCATTTCGACCATTTTTGGAATATCTTGAAGTATTCCAGCACCCGCCCCTTTGCAAGCCACTTTTTTAACAGGACATCCATAATTAATATCGATGATATCAGGATTTGCAGAAGAAGCAATTTCTGTAGCTTGTTTCATGGAGTCAATATTGCTACCGAAAATTTGAATGCCTATCGGCCTTTCGTATTCAAAAATGTCCAATTTTTGAGTGCTTTTTGCGGCGTCTCGAATGAGTCCTTCGCTTGAAATAAACTCTGTATACATAACATCAGCCCCATTCTCTTTGCATACTGCACGAAAAGGAGGATCACTCACATCTTCCATGGGTGCAAGCAATAGAGGAAAATTACCAAGCTCTATGTTACCTATTTTTACCATATTTGCCTAAGATATTCATGGACGAGATTAAAAACCACGAAGATATAGAAAGAACACCGTTAAGACCTGATCGCATTCAGGCATTTTTGCATTTGTTTTTAGGAGTGCTTTTTTTTCTAGGTGCTTTAATCATATGTAGCTCCTTATCAATTTTTATATGTTCTTATATTGTTTACGGTGATTTTAGGGGCTTAAGTCAAACACCAATTCTTTTGGATGAACTCAAAAAACATGCTTTTGTCCTGAACTTATTCGTATTTATTAGTTCGACTTTACCACTAATACTCTCAGCAATCATAACTACTCGCTTTGTTAAAGCCCGTTCTAAAGATTATTTGCTATTAAATTTTCCATTGAATATAAACTGGTTTTGGTTTTCCATATTATTTGTGTTTGTATGCATACCTCTAATGGGCTTAATGTTGAATTTAAACAATCTAATTGATTTTAGCCAATGGCCAGACTTGTATGCATGGCTTCAACAAAAGGAGGTTGAGAGTAACCAGATTTATGAATCACTAATTGGCAGTAGAACCACTAGCTCTTTTATTGTGTGTATTGTATTTATGGCCCTTCTTCCTGCTTTAGCTGAAGAAATATTTTTTAGAGGCTTTTTAATGAATGTTTTCAATGGGATTTTTAACAATATGCACGTTGCTATTTTGATAACAGCATTTCTTTTTAGTGCTATGCATTTACAGTTTATGAAATTTATACCCATGTTTTTTTTAGCTACTGTGTTTGGATATGCTGCTTATTGGACAGGAAGCATTATGACATCAATTGTGGCTCATTTTATGAATAACTCGCTAGCCGTTATTCAATTATTCTATTTTTCAGATGGAGATTATGCTAAATCATTAGACCAAAGTCAATCATTGAGTTTATCAGTCAATATTGCTCTAATTATTAGTGCTGTTGCTTTGTTTGTATTTATTCAAAGAAAATCATCGATCAAAACAAATTGCTTTTATGGCTAATTTATCGTTGCGTATCATATTTGGATTTTTATATGTTGCAATAATTGTAACAAGCCTATATATAGGTACCCCCTTTTTTGAAATTTTAATGGCTGTGTGTATTTTTTTCTCTCTTAGAGAAATGGCACTTTTAGCAGAAAAAAAGACAAATCAATACACCTGGATTATGCCCTTGACACTTTGTTTTTCGATAATTTATGTGACTCTATTCGGTGCTAAGAAGCTAGATATTAGTGTGCTTCTTGCACTATGGTTTGTTCAATTAACTAGTTTGTTTTTAAGTTTTAACAGTTTAAAAAAAGAAAGTAAAATTAACTATGTTTCCGTAAGCATTTATCTGTTTCTTCCTCTACTGGTTTTAGCCATATGGTTCAACAACCAATCTCAATCGCATGGTTTTGAGTGTTTGTTATTATATTTTGCTACGATTTGGCTTTATGATTCAATGGCTTATGTGGTAGGAAAAAAATTAGGGAGGCGACCTGTTTTTCCAAAAGTTTCACCCAAAAAAACAATTGAGGGAACAGTTGGTGGCTTGATTTTAACCGTTGTGATCATTGCATTTATAAAAAACTACTTTTTTGACATACCCGAAAACGGTGTATTAACATCGTTAGTAATTGTATTTTTTGCAATTTTTGGGGATTATGTCGAATCCTATATGAAAAGAAAGCTAGGTATAAAAGACAGTGGAAATTTAATCCCCGGACATGGAGGAATTTTAGACAGAATGGACTCAATTTACTTGTCAGTATTGCCCTATTTGATATTACTTTCCTTGTTTAGATAGAAAATAAATAATCTATACCAATCTCTCTTCGATAGAATAAATACTTTTGCTAAATAATACACATCAAACTTTAACACAATGAAATTAAAGTTCAAAGAACCAGCCCCCATAACGGATCACTCTAATCCGTTAGAGTCAATGATGGAGAGATTTGATGAGGCGGCTAAAATTTTAGGTCTTGACGAGTCTACTTACAACGCATTAAAATCACCAGAAAAAGCAGTTATTGTTAGCTTGCCTGTTACCATGGACAATGGTAAGGTTCAGGTATTTCAAGGTTATCGGGTTATTCATTCTTCAAAGTTAGGACCCAGTAAAGGAGGGATACGCTATTCAATGGGTGTTAATCTAGATGAAGTTAAAGCACTTGCTGCATGGATGACATGGAAATGTGCAGTCGTGGGCATTCCTTATGGTGGAGGAAAAGGTGGAATACAATGTGATCCACGCGAAATGTCGCAAGGGGAGTTGGAACGATTGACAAGAGCATTTGTAGGTGCTATGAGGGATGTAATTGGTCCTGAGCGAGATATTCCAGCACCCGATATGGGTACAAATCCTCAAACGATGGCTTGGATGATGGATGAATATTCAAAACTTTCAGGGCAAGCATCACCTGCAGTAGTTACGGGTAAACCGTTAGTCCTTGGAGGTTCGTTAGGTAGAGTTGAGGCTACAGGAAGAGGTGTAATGGTTTCAGCTCGAAGTGCAATGGCTAAATTAAAAATGAATCCTTCTGAATCTACATGTGCTGTTCAAGGTTTTGGAAATGTGGGATCTATTTCTGCAAAACTCATTGAAAGACAGGGAGTTACAGTTGTTGCTATTTCCGACATCTCAGGTGCTTACTACAATCCTGATGGACTTGATATTGAAGAAGCAATTAAATATGTTACTAAACACAAAAGTTTAGAAGGATATAAAGCAGGTAAAAAAATTACGAATGATGAGTTGTTAGAGTTAGATGTAGATATTCTTGTTCCGGCTGCTTTAGAAAATCAGATTACGGAAGAAAATGCTCCAAGAATCAAAGCAAAATTAATAGTAGAAGGAGCCAATGGGCCAACAGCTTCTACAGCCGATGATATTCTTGAAGAAAATGGAGTTCTAGTTGTGCCAGACATATTAGCAAATGCAGGCGGTGTTTCTGTTTCCTACTTTGAATGGGTTCAAAACAGGCTAGGATATTTTTGGACAGAGGAGCGTGTGAATAGACGAGCTGATCGCGTAATGAAACAAGCATTTGACAATGTTTATAAAGTTGCAAGAAAACATAAGTGTAGTATGAGAACTGCAGCTTACATTGTGTCAATCAAAAAAGTAGCAGATACGTCTTCATTGAGAGGAATTTTTTAAAAAACAGAATGAATTTACACAGAGAGGGATATAAGATCATATTTATATCCACGCTTATTTTAGTTGGTGTTGTATACGGTTTATCTTCTTTAAACATGTATAGTTGGTTGCTAGCCGTTATTTTAGCTCCGATTCTAGTACTATTTGTATTAGTTATTCGGTTTTTTAGAAACCCGCCACGATTTTCTGACAATACTCCAAATGGAGTGGTTAGTCCATGTGACGGAAAGGTTGTAGTAATTGAAGAGGTTGAAGAATCCGAATATTTTAACGATAAGCGTATACAAATATCCATTTTCATGTCACCGCTCAATGTGCACGTGAATAGAAACCCAGTTTCAGGTGTTGTGAATTATTTTAAATATCATCCTGGCAAATATCTTGTTGCATGGCATCCTAAATCAAGCACCGAAAATGAAAGAACAACAACGGTTATAAAAACAGATGGAGGCGTGGATGTACTTTTTAGGCAAATTGCAGGTGCAGTTGCTAGACGTATCCGCTGGTATGTCAAAACAAAAGATAGCGTAACTCAGGGAAATGAAATGGGTTTTATCAAGTTTGGTTCGCGTGTAGATGTTTTTGTTCCAATTGGTTCAGAGATTAACGTTGAAATTGGACAAAAAGTAAAAGCGGCTGAATCTTTATTGGGTGTTTTGAAATAGGTGAGTGTTTTAACGTATCTAGAGCAACATTTACCGACTAAAAAAGCATTAGCTATTCTTGATTATGCAAGCCAACATAATTGTACCATCAAGGTAACTCGACCCCGTAAAACAAAACTAGGAGACTTTAGACGGCACGGACATAAACAAACCATTTCTGTCAATAAAAACACGAATTCTTTTCGGTTTTTATTTACCCTCATTCATGAACTTGCTCATTTAGAGACATTTGTAATGTATAATAATAAAGTTCAGCCACATGGGTTAGAATGGAAGCATAACTTCAAAAAACTTTATAATCACTTCGATATGGACGAGGAATTTTCAGTTGACAAAGATGTTCTAAGAGCCGTTCACCATGAACTTGAAAATCCAAAAGCATGTAGCGGAGTCAATGCCAGTATAGAGCGTTCATTTGCTAAATATGATGAAGATGAAGGCGTTTTTTTGGACCAACTTTCCGAGGGAGATCTTTTTATGTTTCGCAATCAACAGTATAAAAAATTAGAAACAAGAAGAACAAGAGTGATGTGTCTTAACCTTAAAAACAAGCGAAAATACTTAATCAGTGTTGCAGCAAAAATTCAGAAAATGGAATTGCGTTAGTTAGGATAATTGGATGGACTACTTTCGATCATAAGTGCATAGACCACATCAAACAATTCTTCCGCGTTTGATTTAGAGAAATAATCGCCATCTGTACCATAAGCAGGTCGGTGATCTTGCGAAGTCAAAGTTTTGGGTTCACTATCCAAATAGCGATATCCGCCTTGCTCTTCGAGTACTTTTTGCATCATAAAAGCAGTTGCCCCCCCTTTAACATCTTCGTCCATAAAAACAATTCTGTTTGTTTTTTTAACCGATTCAACAAGGGTATGGTTAATGTCAAATGGTAAAAGAGATTGTACATCGATGAGTTCTACAGAGATACCTTTTTCTTCAAGCATTGAGATGCTTTCTTGAGCAATTCGCACACAACTACCATAGGTGATTACCGTTACATCAGTCCCTTCTTGTATAATTTCAGGCACACCAACAGGTACCGTAAAATCATCCAAATTGGCAGGCAACTTTTCTTTTAATCGGTAACCATTCAAACACTCTATAATCAATGCAGGTTCGTCAGATTGAATCATGGTATTATAAAATCCGGCAGCTCTCGTCATATCTCTAGGAACAAGAACATTCATTCCTCTAACCGCATTTAAAATCATACCCATTGGGGATCCGCTGTGCCAAATACCTTCAAGACGATGTCCTCTTGTTCGAATAATTAAAGGGTATTTTTGACCTCCTTTAGTTCGGTATTGAATGGTGGCAATATCATCACTCATAGTTTGAATTCCATACAAAAGGTAGTCTAGGTATTGGATTTCTGCTATCGGTCTTAAACCTCTTAAAGATGCACCAATCGCTTGGCCAACAATGGTGTTTTCTCGAATACCCATATCCATAACTCGATTTTCACCGTGTTTTTCTTGAAGTCCAGCAAAACCTTGATTTACATCTCCGATTTTACCTACATCCTCGCCAAAAGCAATGACTTCTGGATGTGCTGTAAGCAGGGAGTCAAATGTTTTGTTGAGTATTTCAAAACCGTTTAATTCCTCAGAATTAGCATTGTATTCTGGTTTAACTTCAGAGATGTTAGTGGCTTTTTTACTCGACTCACTATGCAAGTGACTGCTGTAAATATTTTGGTATTTCTCGAGGTAGGAGAAATAATAATCTTTTAATTCTTGTAAGATTGGATTTCCACTATTTTGACGAATCCCTTTATGCAAGGCTTTTAAAATATCTTTTCGTCCGGGTTCCATCGTTTCTTGAAGCTGTTGAGTCACAGTTAAATCAATGGTTTTTAGTAATTGAACAGCCTCATTGGTCTCTTTTTTGATTTCGTTTCGAAATGCAGTCCAAGCCGCTTTTTTAGCATCTTTAACTTCTTGTTCAACTTCTTTTTCGAGTTCGGAGAGTTTTTGATCTGTCGAAAGACTTGTTTCAATCATCCAAGCTCTCATTTTAGCAATGCAATCATGTTCAGTTTCCCAATCGAGTCGGTCTTTTGATTTGTATCTTTCATGTGAACCCGAGGTGCTATGCCCTTGAGGTTGAGTCATTTCTTTCACATGAATAACTACAGGTGTGTGTTTCTCTCGGCACACCTTCGAGGCTTTTTTATACGCATTTAAAAGGGCAGGATAATCCCAACCGTTAACAGTTATTAACTCAATCCCTGTTCCAAATTTATCTGTTTTAAAACCAGAAAGTATTGCTGTGAGATTCTGTTTTGTAGTTTGGTGCTTTGCATGGACAGATATACCATATTCGTCATCCCAAATACTAATTAGCATGGGCACTTGCATTACACCGGCAGCGTTGATACTTTCCCAAAAATGACCTTCGGATGTACTAGCATTCCCTATTGTCCCCCAAGCGATTTCATTTCCTTGATTAGAAAAATCTGAATGGGCATGTAAGTTTTTGTTGCTTTTATATATTTTGGAGGCAAAGGCTAGACCAAGTACCCTTGGCATCTGGCTTGCGGTCGGAGATATATCAGAAGATATATTAATTCTATCAGTTTGTTTAAGCCAATTGCCATCATCATCAAGCATTCGAGTACTGAAGTGACCATTCATGCTTCTTCCAGCACTACTGGGCTCTTGGTCCTTGTCTGGGTGAGCATATAATTGAGCAAAAAACTTTTGAATATCACTAAGTCTAAGGGCAAACATGAGCGTTTGATCTCGGTAATAACCTGCTCTAAAATCGCCATTTTCCATGAATCGTGCCATGGCTACTTGAGCTACTTCTTTTCCATCACCAAAGATTCCAAACTTAGCTTTTCCAGTTAAAACTTCCTTTCTACCTATCAATGATGCAATACGGCTGCCGTAAGCAACTCGGTAGTCATTGATCACTTGATCGATGAACTCAGATTTAGAAATAGTGGGTTGTTTTGCCAGTTTGGTTGTCATAATTTGGATGCTGCAAAGATAACCTTTATCTTTTACATCTGTATCACAACCTAATGTACTATCCTTTTGACAACTTGTTTATTGTCTATGTCCATTTTTAAAACATAGATTCCATGAGGTGTATCGGAAAGATCCAATACAAGTGTGTTGTTTGCTTGGTGTCTTGTGAAATTTACTTTTTGTGCTTTTGTGTCAAACACTTCTATTGATGTTATTGGAGCATTAGCGTGCAGCATAAAAACACCATTTGAAGATGGGTTAGGATAGACGTTTACGGCACTTAGATGATTCTCAAAAATAGACGCTGATCCATCACCTTTGATTACAAGCTGGTACCCTTCTGTTGTGTCTGCTACCGGAAGTCTTAAAGGAATGCCTAGCGCTAACGTTGCTTTTGCATATGCAGTGGTGGCAATTTTAATATCATAAACCCCAACTTGATCAGCAGTTGGATTACCTTTCAGGTTAATACAACCCACAGCTTTGTATGTAAAGGCACATCGACTGGGGTTACATGCGTACTCAAAATTGTCTGGCAAACCGATTACTGCATCTACCGTAACAGAATCAATATCGGCAGTGATGTTTTGACCAGCGTATACCACTGCAGTATCTTTAATAGAAAGTATTTGAAAGCTAAAATCATAAGCCTGATCTGCGTATGCTGTGTCAGGTTGATCAGGATAAACTCCTGATTTTGTTATGCTGTTGTCTGGAGTGCATACTTGTCCAAAAAGAGGACTTAATGCTATTCCTAAAAATGTGAGTGTTAGGTATATTTTTTTCATTACGGCTAGCTTTAGATACATTTGTGAAGTAACGAATTTATGCTTAAGCGTCTATTTCTGCAAGGTCTGTTGGTGATTTTTACATTTTGTGGACATTCACAAACCACATTTAAATTCAAAGGTGTTGTTAAAAATTCTTTGAATGAATCCATTGTCGGAGCACAGTTTTTACACCCCAAAACTCAACGGATAATATCGATTTCAAACGAGTCTGGGTTTTTTGATTTTAGTGCAGATACGAATCAAGTGCTTGTTCAACAAATGGGATATAAAAATCAAAAAATAAATACACAGGACCAGTGGGTGATTTTGGATGAAGAATCAGATATTTTGAATACCATAGTTGTCAGTGAAAACAAAAGAGCATCTCAATTAAAAAAGGCAACGATTTCAATGAGCATTATTCGTCCAGACCTAATTGAAAACACTGCCCCAACCAATGTAAGTGAGAGTATTGACCGAATGAACGCTATTCAAGTAGTCGATAATCAGCCAACCATACGAGGAGGTAGTGGATGGAGTTATGGAGCAGGATCACGAGTTGGTGTATTGGTGGATGGTGTTCCTCTGTTGTCTGGTGATGCTGGATCTCCTCTGTGGACCTTCATGCCAACAGAGGGTGTTAATGGGGTAGAAATTATTAAAGGAGCCAGTTCTGTAATTTATGGAAGCTCCGCCCTTAATGGAATTATTCATATTAAGACCAAAAAACCTTCTTCAAATCCTTACACTCAATTAACATTCTCTCGGGGCTTTTACGACCTTCCAAAAAGAAAATCCCTTCATTATCAAGGAAATAAACGCAATACCATATCCAACCTTACAGCTTATCACACAGGAGTTTATAATGGGCTCGGAGTAACACTAGGCTTAAATTTATTGGACGACGAAAGTTATAAGATGAGTGATTATGACAAACGTGGCAGGGCAAATCTAGGTTTGAGAAAAACCGTTGCGAAACATAATTTGGTATATGGAATAAATACTTCGTATCAAGAGGGAAAATCTGGTAGCTTTTTGTTGTGGGAATCACTAGATCTGGGATACACAGTTTCAGATAGTATACCAACTGCAAGTTTGACAAATAGAATATCTATAGACCCCTATGTAAAGTGGCAAAAGGGTCGGTTTTCTCATACATTGAATACGCGGTTTTTAGGTATAAATAACGATGTTGATAATGGAGATAGCGAAATGGATCAATCCAATAAGTCTGATTTGTACTTTGCGGAATATCAAGTAAGTTATTCGCCATTGAATAGTAAACTGAATATTATTGGAGGTCTTTTAGCTTCGAAAACAAATTCTGAATCACCGTTGTATTCTGGAGATCATACTTCTGAAAATTACGCATCTTATGTTCAATTAGATAACCAATGGAGTAGGTTGAAGTTATCTGGAGGAGCAAGGTACGAACATTTTGTTTTAGACAATAAAAGTGAGGGTAGACCGGTGTTTAGAACAGGACTGAATTATGAAGTAGCTAAATATACTTTTATAAGATCAAGTTTTGGGCAGGGATATCGATTTCCAAGCATTGCAGAGTCTTTTATACTCACAAGCGCCGGTCCTGTGAGTGTTTTTCCAAGCGATAGTTTGGTCTCTGAAACGGGAACTAATTTGGAATTAGGTATTCAGCAAGGGTTTAGAATTAAAAAATTGAATTTGATGTTGGATGTGGCTGTTTTTCAAATGAAGTTTGAGAATATGATGGAGTTTACTTTTGGCCAATGGGGACCGATTGTACCCCCAGCTTTTGGCATAGGTTTTAAAACATTGAATACAGGAAAAACATCGGTTAAAGGAGTGGAATCCAATTTATTATTTGATGGTGAGTTTAAGGGTGTTAAGCTACAAGGATTTGTGGGATATACATATTCGGTGTCTAGAGCTTTAGAACCTACCAAAGTCATCGAACAAAGTGCTACTTATAGAAATACAAGTTCTGACACCACAAACGACATTCTAAAATACAGACCTCAACATTTAGTCAAGGCCGATTTGATGGCAAGGTATAAAAAATGGCATTTGGGTTTTGGTGCTACCTATCAGTCTAAAGTCCAAAATATTGATGGTGCATTTTTGGTGTTGGTGCCTGGAGTCCAAGAGTCACAGGATCAAAATTTATCAGAGTATGTATTGCTGAATGGTCGAATTGGTTACAGGGTTTCGTCGCATTGGGATACCAACATTATTATTTACAATCTGGCTAACCGAGAATATACGATTAGACCAGCAGATTTAGCTTCACCAAGGTGTGTTCGTTTTCAAGTAACCTACACATTAGACAAGTCAAAGTAATAGTGTGTATAGTCTATAGAAGTTCTCAAATAGATTTGTAGTCGATGAGTATAATTCGGAAACTTGCTAGCGACACAGCAATTTATGGAATACCCAGCATTGTAGGGCGATTTATCAATTTTATATTGATTTTCTTCTTTGCGGCCTATTTTACTCCCGAATTATTGGCACCACAAGTAGAGTTTTACGCTTATGCTGCCTTCTTTTTTGTAATTCTACCTCATGGAATGGAGACTGCATTTTTTAATTTTTCAAGGGATACGAAAAATTATAAGGATGTGTTTGCAACAGCTATTTGTTCTGTAGGAATTATAGCTTTTATTTTTACTATTTGCATGGTTTCTAAACGTCAAAACATAGCCGATTTTGTTGGTTATTCAAATCATGTTTCATATGTAATATGGTTTGTGTTGATTTTAGCTATTGACACATTTAAATCCATACCCTATGCCTTACTTAGATTTTTGAACAAGTCACAGAATTTTGCTTGGATTAAAAGCACGGGCATTTTTGTTAATGTAGGATTGAATATATTCTTTATTGTATACTATCCCAGTATCAGTGGAAATGTGAGAAGTATAGAATATGTCTTTATATCTAATTTAATTGCAAGTTTAATTGAGTTTGTTTTACTGTTTAGTGATACATGGCTTCATTTCGGAAAACCTAATTTTTCACTTTGGAAACGAATGATAAATTATTCTTGGCCATTAATCGTGTTGGGTTTTGCGGGAATGATTAATGAAACTTTTGATCGAATTTCTATGAATAAGCTGTTGCCTGAAGCTTCTGCAAAATATGAAATAGGGGTGTATGGTACATTTTATAGATTGAGCATGGTAATGACTATTTTTATCCAAGCTTTTAGATATGCAGCAGAGCCGTTGTTTTTTGATCAAGCAGATAAAAAAGATGCGAAGCAGTCCTATGCTACTATTATGAATTGGTTTGTGTTTGCATGTGGTTTTATATTTTTAGCAACCTCATTATTCAAAAGTGAAATTGCTCATTTATTAATAAAAAAACCAGAATATTTTAATCATCCAGATGCCTTAACGATCGTGCCAGTGCTGCTCTTAGCTAATCTTTTTTTGGGAATCTTTTTCAACTTGAGTATTTGGTATAAGCTGAATGACAAAACAAAATTGGGAGCATTAATTTCACTTTTTGGTGCGATTATCACAGTAACTCTTCTTTTTATTTATGTTCCTGATTATGGTTTTAAAGCGGCAGCATATACTACACTAATATCTTATTTTGTGATGACGATGATTAGTTACTTTGTGGGACAATATTATTATCCGGTTCAGTATAATATTAGAAGGATTATAATGTTATTAATAATAGCATTGGGGATGTATTTAGCTTCGGAATATTTAGCGATGAGTGTTGTGCATTCCATAGTGGTCAATTTAGTTTTAATAGCACTTTATACATCTATTGGTTTTTGGATAAACTTAAGAGTAAGAAAATAATAAATTTGCCAGCTGAATGATAAACCTGCCAGTCATAAACAAGAGTAATAATCCGCTACCTCAATATCAAACCAAGCAATCTGCTGGTGTTGATTTGCGAGCTTTTACATCTGAAGATGTGATGCTAGGTCCTGGAGAAAGAGTGCTTGTTGGAACAGGTTTGCACATTGCATTACCTGACGGTTATGAAGCACAAATTCGTCCACGCAGTGGTTTGGCCTTTAAACATGGCATTACAATAATTAACAGTCCAGGGACAATAGATGCAGACTACAGAGGCGAGATAAAAATTGCATTAATAAATCATTCAAATGGAGATTTTGTTATTAAAAATGGAGACAGAATAGCCCAGATGGTTATTTCAAAATACGAACAAATATCATTTTCACTTACGCGGAGTTTGGACGAGACAGAACGAGGTGAAGGTGGATACGGACATACAGGAATATAAAAAATTAGAAATGAATATAATTATACCAATGGCTGGAATTGGGAAACGGATGAGGCCACATACCTTAACGGTTCCTAAGCCATTATTACATGTAGCTGGGAAACCAATTGTGCAAAGATTAGTCGAAGATATAGCTAAAGTAGTAAACGAACCTTTGAATGAAATTGCTTTTATAGTGGGTTCTAGTGAGCAGTTTTTTGGAAAAGAAATTCAAGCTCACTTATTGGAAGTCGCAGAAAAATTAGGAGCTAAAGGCTCTATTAATTTGCAAAACGAAGCTTTAGGAACCGCCCATGCCATATACCAAGCTAAGCAAGCTTTGGATGGTAATGTAATCGTTGCGTTTGCAGATACGTTGTTTAGAGCAGATTTTAAATTGGATGCAAGTGTAGATGGAACGATTTGGGTTAAAGAAGTGGAAGACCCACGTGCATTTGGAGTTGTCCAACTGGACGATGAAGGAACAATAATTGATTTTGTAGAAAAACCAGATAATCCAGAGTCTAACTTGGCAATTATTGGTATTTATTATTTTAAAGATGGAGCATCCGTACTTCGAGAAATAGAATATTTGTTAGATAATGACATACGTGAAAAAGGAGAATACCAACTAACGAATGTTTTAGATAGTCTCAAAAACCAAGGATGCAAGTTTGTTCCAGGTAAAGTAGAAGAATGGTGGGATTGTGGCAACAAGAATGCTACTATAAACACCAATCAGCGTGTTTTGGCCAATATTTCTGACGAGAAATTGGTGTCTGATCAAATCACAAATGAAGGGTCAGAAATTATTGAACCCTGCTTTATTGGTAAAAATGTAAAGTTAATTAACGCAAAAGTTGGTCCTTACGTGAGTATCGGTGAGGGGTCGGTAATTGAAAATAGCACAGTAGAAAACACCATTATCTATAGTAATGCTTACATTCAAAATGCTGCCATGAAAAATTCCATGATTGGTAATTACGTGGAATATGATGGGTCAGCAAAGGAATTGAGTTTAAGTGATTATTCCACCCAAAAAGATTGAAAGGATTAACCCAAATATTATGTATTCTTTTTCTATTTGGGTTTGGTTGCAAAACGGTAGAAAACACAAAAAGTAGTGTCCACACACTAAACTACAGGCAACAAAAAGCATTTGAAAAAGTATTTTTTGAAGCATCTAAACAAAAGCTACTAAATAACAAAGAAAAGGCATCAACGCTGTATACTGAGGCCTTGAATTTACATCCGTCGTGTCATGCTTGTATGTATGAATTGTCAGCTTTGAACTACGAACAAAAAAAATATTTTTTAGCTCTTGAGTTTGCTCAAAAGGCTGTGCAAAACAATACGAAATACAATCAATGGTATTTTGATTTAGTTGCAAATTCATATAAAAAAATCGGCATGTTTGAACAATCAGCTATGGTCTATTCAGATATGGTGGAATTGAGTCCTTACGAACGATCAAATTACCTTAAATCAGCATCAGCTTATTTTCAAGTAAGGTTTTATGATAAGGCCATTTTAATGCTTCGAAAAATGCAAAATCAATTTGGAATAGAGCATGCTTCATCAATGCAATTGGAATCTATTTTTTCTTCTATGGGTGAAACAGAAAAAGCCATTGAAGTGTTGGAGGAAATTTCAAACCGACATCCTGACAAAATAATATACTTAGGTAGATTGTCCGATATTTATATTCGAGACAAACAAGATGATCGTGCAATAGCTACGCTTAAGAAAATTATTGAAATTGATTCAACTTCGGGTAAAGCAAACTTTGCACTATACATGATTTACATAGGCAAAGGTGATAAGTTGTCCTCTTATTATTTAAAAAAAGTAATGTCATGCGATGATATTAGTCTAGAAATTAAATTGCAAGCGATAAGTCCACTTCTAAAGGTCATAAAGACCAATAGACAGAAAAAAAAGGATCTGATGGAGTTGTCTGAAATAGTGCTAGAAAATTATCCATCTAGGGCTGAGGTTTACTTCTTTATTTCGGACATGCATGTCGTATTGGATGATCATAAATCAGCTAGATTGTCAATGAGGCAAGCTTTGCAACGAGATCCAATAAGTTTTACCATTTGGAAGAAGATTTTGTACTTGGATGAGCAATTATTTGATTATAAGCAACAACTAAAAGATGTGAATTCAGCTTTAGAGTTATTTCCAAATGTTGCTAAGCTTTATCATGTAAAAAGTAAGGCACTGAATCAACTCTCAGAATATGAACAAGCATTAAAAATAGCGGAAGAAGGATTATTTATTGCTATTGATAAAGAGGACAAAATAGACTTAATGATTGCAAAAGGGCAAGCGTATATGAATCTTGGAAAAGATGAAAAAGCATCTCAATTAATTGAGTCGGTGTTATCCATAGACCCCAATCATGTTTCAGCCTTAAACACGTATAGTCGTGTGCTGATTAACCAAGATAGTCAACTTGATAAAGCTGAAGGGTTTATAGAAAAAGCACTGGTTATAGAACCTCATAATGCAGAATTATTAGCTACAAAAGCTACAATTTGGTTTAGAAAAAAGGACACTGACATGGCACTTGAGTTATTAGAAAAAGCAATTTCAATCAATCCTAAAAATGTAAAATATTTTGTTCAAAAGAAATTGATTTATGAGTTTTTAGGAGATGAAGCAAATGCAGAAAAAATGAAATTAAAAATTAAGAATTTACATGAAGAATAGAACGATTGTTTTTTGCACATTCCTTTTTTGTTTTATTTTTTTTAGTGCTTGCCGCTCTGTTCAAAAAACAAAATTAATAGACGTTTCAGAAGGTTCAATTCAATCGTATTGGGACAATCAGTTTGATTCTGATTATGTAGAGGTTAGAGGCAAATCTGCAATAATAGATGGTAACAAGACTACGAATGTTTCACTCCATTTAAAGATGAAAAAAGACAGCATTATATGGGCTAAGTTTAGTTTATTTGGCTTCGGAATAAATGCATTAATTACTAGCGATAGTTTTTTTATGGTCAATTCTGTTTTTCAGGAATACATGGCCTATGATCATCAAATATTGGAACAGTATCTTGGGTTCAAACCTCGCTTAGAACAAGTACAGAATATGTTATTAGGGAATGCAATATTTCCAAAAAACCGGTACTTTTTAAATGATGAAAACACCCTGCTAGCTCGAGAGGGTCTTGCCAAGAACACGATTCAACTCAACTCAAAATATCGCACTTTTCAATCTGATATAATGGCTCAAGATACAAGCCAACATGCAACAATTAATTACAATCAATATGAAATTGTTGAAGAAATTGGGTTATTACCAAAGTTCATTAATATTGATATACAACAGGGTGAAGAAAAAATTCAAATGGAGTTAAATTATCAAAATATCAAAACGAATAAAATCACTACGTTTCCATTTAGAATTCCTAGTTCTTACATTAGAAAGTAGTTTTAAAATTTAATTACCTAATTATGCTTTTTTGTTTAAACGTTCATAAATCAAGATATTAGCACTATGAAAATTGGAGTAATAGGAGCAGGAGTTATGGGAAGGGGCATTGCTCAAGTCTCAGCAATGGCAGGCCATTCAGTTGTATTGTTTGATATTAATCACGAGATGCTTGAAGTTGCCGAAAATGCGATTGATAAGAATTTAGTAAAAGCGATTGATCTTAAAAAAATAAATAGCCAAGAAAAAGAATCAACCCAAAAACGCATTCAATTTTCAAATAGCATTGCCGATGTAAAAGTTGATTTAGTAATTGAGGCGATCGTTGAAAAAATTGAGGTAAAACTTAAAGTGTTCAATGATTTAGCTGAAATTAATAAAGAGGATACGGTTTATGCATCTAACACCTCTTCAATACCACTCACTCAAATAGCAGCAGGGTTTAAGTATCCGAGTCGAATGGTTGGGATTCATTTTTTTAATCCTGCACACATCATGAAGTTGGTTGAAGTAATTCGTGCTGAACAGACAGATCCTCAAGTTTTAGACCAGGCAATTAGCTATGTATCTTCCGTTCGAAAAAAATTCATAATTGTTGCCGATGCACCAGGGTTTATTGTAAATCGTGTAGCTCGTCATTTTTATGTTGAAGGTCTGAAGGTTTTGGAGGAAAATGTAGCATCACACGAAGTGATTGATGAGTTGATTAGAAGCTCAGGTTTCAAAATGGGTCCCTTTGAATTAATGGACTTGATCGGAGTAGAAACCAATCTTTCTGTAACAGAATCGATGTATAAACTGTTTAATTATGATCAAAAGTTTAGACCAAATCGAATTCAACAGAAGAAAGTGCAAGCGGGATATTTTGGAAGAAAATCAGGACAGGGTTTTTATTCTTATGACTAATGAATAAATTTTTTTTAATCGCATCCGTTTTATTGATTAGCATTCAACAAGCATGCAAGCCTGACGACCCTTTTGTTGGGGATTGTTTTATTCCTAATCAAGCAGTTAATGTTACCATTAATATGGACTTGCCAGCGTATTTTAATCTTCAAACTTTAGGGGAATATTTAATGATAGATCATGGAAATAGAGGAATATATTTGATTCATAATTATGATGATCTTTATTATGCTATTGAGCGAACTTGCCCATACCAGTCTGATCAAGAATGTGCTCAGGTTTTTTTAGATGAAAATAGCCTTCAATTAGTTTGTGGTCAACAAAAAGACACGGCATTTGTGCCATGCTGCGGATCGATTTACGGATTGAATAGTCTTTATTTAAGCGGTCCGTCTAGATGTAATTTAAAAACGTATAGACTAACTAAACAAGGAAACACCTTGTATATTAATAATTAGCTGATATTGACAATGAACTTTGGGCTTGTTCAAATGTTCAGTCTTTATATGTTGAAAGATTCGGATATTGACAGAATCATTGAGATGGCATGGGAAGATCGAACGCCATTTGAGGCAATTGAATATCAGTTTGGTTGTTCAGAAGCTCAAACTATTCAATTAATGAGAAAGGAGCTCAAACGGAGCTCGTTCAATTTATGGAGAAAACGTGTTAATAGTGGGGTGAGTCAGAAGCACTTAAAAAAGCGAGATTCTCAAATTCAACGATTTAAGTGCACACGGCAAAAGTCAATTTCAAATAATAAGATTACTAAGCGTTAATGTGGCTATTTATAAAAAATTGCCACCTTACCAAAAAGTGTTGAAACGATTTTTATTTCTATTTCTTTATCACCTTTACAAATTTACTACCTTTAGTCGCCGAAAAAACTATTTGGAGGCTGACCTACGTTCTTAAAAAAATTAAGGTTTTTGAACCACATTTTGACTTTGGTAAAGTTTTTAAAAATAGATTTAAGTTATCTTTGAACAAGGATGAACCAAAGAATAATAGTAATTACCACTTTAATGAGCCTTGTATTTTCAAGTACACTTGTATATTCACAATCTAAAAAAGAACAGATATTGATGCTTGGTCATAAAGTCGACAGTTTAACCAAACTGCTTACTTTAGAAAGACAATCTTTTGTGACCAATCGAAAGAAAACGGCAGGTGTTATTAATAATCTTACAAAGCAGTTGGATTCCGTTGTTTATGACCTTAAAGTTTTGAAAATAAAAAATGAGAACTTAGCTCAATCTAATGTCCAAAAGCAAGATGAAATTGATGCCACTAAAGACAGCATTGTTGCTTTAAATGCTCTTTTAAATCGCGAAAAACAACTAGAGGACATATTGCCAATAGATCCATGGTTGGGACAAAAAATAATTTTTAAAGCTAGAATCAATAAAGTGTTTGTCAGTGATTTTAGCGATGTTTATTTTGAATTGTTTGAAGTGAATAAAAATAGCGGTCCAACCCTAAGAATAGACTATTACTCATGGAAATTAGAGGGGTATTTCAACAACCAGGATAACATTGAATATCTTCGAGAAGGAGATTTTTATCAAATAACTCTTCAACGAATGGAGTATGATGTATTTGCACCTATTCAGGGGCCGGGCTGGATGCTTGTTGAGATGACAAAAATAAAGTAGGTCGTTTTTGAGGTATTCTGCCCTGTAAATCTATTGGGAGCTATCAAAACTATGGAGGGTTTAATCAATAAAATAAAAAGTAGTATATCGCTTAGCTCTCAAGCAGAAAAACATATTTCTGAAATTTCGAATGTGAGAACAATATCCAAAGGAGAGGTTATGATAAAAGAAGAGGATACAGTTCAAGATGTATTTTTTGTAATAGATGGGTGTTTGCGTTCTTTTTGTTCAGATAAAAATGGTAAGGAGCATACACTTCAATTTGCAATAAAAGATTGGTGGATAAGTGATTTTATAGCAATATATGCAAATGAGCCTGCCACATTAAATGTAGAAGCAATAAAGGATTCAAAAGTCATAGCATTTAATGCCAAAGATTTAGATGAGATTCATTCTTTGTTTCCAGAGTTTGAAGCATTTCAGCGAAAAAACCTTGAACGCCATATTGTTAGCTTGAACAAAAGAATTATCAATCAGTTGCAACTTACAGCACAGGAGAGGTATGATTTGTTTTTAAATCAATATCCAGATATAGAACAATATGTTCCCAACTATCACATTGCATCTTATTTGGGAATTACACAAGAAAGTTTAAGTCGAATTAGAGCTGAACGACCAATCAAATAGCTTTCTTATCATAGGATAATTTTTTTGTACAACTCGCATTTTACATTTGCTTTCAAATACAATAAAAAAAAGATGCTTAAAAAATTATTTGGAATTGCACCAACCCTTGAGTCAGATGGTTCATACAGCCCATCAAAGCTAGCTTTGAAATTGGGTACGGTAGATAAAACTGATTTTGAACACATTTCGTATGACAAATATGAAGGAAAGAAATCAAAGATTTTAGTGATATTCACGGATCAAAAAAACATGAAAATGCAAAATGGAAAGTTGTTTTCTACAGGCAATCATCCTGTTGAAGCATTAGTGCCCATGTTGCATTTGAAAAATGCGGGTTTTGAATTTGAAATAGCTACGATATCAGGCAAGCCAGCTGTTTTTGAAATGTGGGCTTTCCCTGAGAAAGATGAAAACGTTAAAGCAATTTATGAGGAGTATAAATCAAATTTTGAAAAGCCATTAAAATTACAAGACTTTATTGATAATTCGATGACAGAAATGGCTTCTTATGCAGCAGTATTTGTGCCAGGAGGTCACGGTTCTATGCTAGGAATTCCTGAAAATGCTAATGTTGGAAAGGTATTAACATGGGCTCATCAAAATGATCTATTTACGATTAGTCTTTGTCATGGACCAGGTTCATTTCTGACTACTACACTCAACAAACAAAAGTTTCTTTACGAGGGGTATAATATGGCTGTTTTTCCAGATTCAGTAGACAAAATGACGCCTAAAATTGGATACTTACCAGGACAAATGCCTTGGGGGTTGAGTGAAAAAATGAAAGATTTGGGTGTTAATGTTGTGAATTCGAAGTCCGATAAAACAGTTTGTTTAGATAGAAAACTAATTACTGGTGCAAGTCCTTTAGCTTCCAATGAACTGGGTAAACTTGCAGCTCAAACCTTGTTGGATGAATTGAAATAAAATAGTAGATTTAATTTTATGGAATTAATAGAGAAATTAAAATGGCGTTATGCTACAAAAGCCATGAATGGCCAAAAAGTACCGCAAAAAAAAATTGATCATATTATTGAAGCTATCTCCTTAGCTCCGACATCAAGCGGTTTGCAACCTTTTGAAGTATATGTAATTACTAATCAAGAGGTGAAAGAAAAGATTAAATCGATTGCTTGGAATCAGTCTGTAATTACAGATTGTTCACACTTGTTAGTTTTTGCATCATGGGACACCTACACTGCTGATCGAATCAATAAGATGTTTGACCTAACAAATACTGTTCGTGGTTTTAAAAATGAAGGATGGGAAAATTACAGACAGCTGCTATTAAATAATTATCCTCAAAAAGATGCTGAAGAAAACTTTAATCATGCCACTAAACAGGCATATATTGCTTTCTCACAAGCAATTGCTGCCGCTGCTTTTGAGCAAGTTGATGCCACTCCTATAGAGGGGTTTAGCCCTAAGGAATTAGATAAAATCTTGGGCTTAAGAGACAAAGGGCTAAGAAGCTGTGTAATGCTA
The DNA here is from genome assembly GCA_024645005.1 of Bacteroidota bacterium. GTDB lineage: Bacteria > Bacteroidota > Bacteroidia > NS11-12g > UBA9320 > UBA9320. The sequence goes on along the minus strand of JAHEGS010000019.1, from coordinate 5,027 downwards.
ACCCTTGGCTATAGAAATTCAGAAAAGGATTGGTTGGTTGACTTACCTAAAGTTAGAAAAAGCAAAGAAGATTTAATTACAGAGATTAATTAATTCTTCTTCAAAAGAAAATAGCTTCAACCATAAATAAAAAAAGCGGAACATTTAAATGTTCCGCTTTTTTTGAAGTTAATTTTTAATAACCTATTGTTTTAAGAAAATTTGTCTTTTAACTGTATTAAAATCATTAATAACTAAAATATATTTTCCAGAAGGCTTATCCTCAACATTTAATGTTTGATTTCCAGCCGATAAAACTTCTTGATAAACGATTTTACCCTGTAAATCAAAAATAGAAACTTCGCTTTTAGATATAAGGTTTAATGTTAATTCGTGTTTTGCTGGATTGGGGTATAAATCAATTGCCGTTTGATTTACTTTATCTACAGATAAAATCTTTTCTTCATATAGGAAAGCAGATCGCTCATATTGAAGGTCATCATCTAAATAAAATTTTTCCATCGCCGCAATAGGAAATGGAATTCCTTCTACCCACCAATATTTTCCATATTCGGTAATGGTTGCTTTTAATATGAAAACTTCTCCTTCCATGGCTTTTGTAGTCTCAACTAACATTGCATTTTCGTATTTTTTACCATTTGGCAGAGTTAGTGTAGAAACACCAAGGACTTTACTTGTACAATTGTCAGTAACAGTTCCTGACGCTCCATTAAATTTAAAATCTGATTTTATTTCGTCCGTAAATTGAGAGGTGCCGTCTAGAGGAAATTTCATCCAAAGAACAGCATTTGAATAACTAGACTCAGTATTGTCAGTTTTTCGACCATGATTGCGAATTTCATTGCCTTCGTATGAATAAAAGAACTCGCCATTTTGTGAGCTAATAAAATGAGTTGCTTTTGGATAGTCTGACTGAGACGAAGAATGACTAATAGGTAAAAGTTTCATCTCGTACTTAGATGTTGTTTTTACAGAAGAAAAGTCCCATGGACCTTTATCGCTGTATGATGTGGGTTCAGAATTGTCTTCAAGTTGATCAAAATTGTAACTTACTCCATTATCAGGAACAGTTGGCATGTTGATGGTTTGACCAATTAGTGTAAAACTTATAATTTGTATTAAGATTAAGATTGTATAACGCATGTGTGCAATAATAAAAAAAACCAAATAAAAACTAGCTGTATTAGTTTTTTA
>JAHEGS010000019.1:0-3733 GCA_024645005.1 Bacteroidota bacterium | reverse complement strand
CTACATAAGATTGGATTTAATTGATTGGAGTATATTAATTCTTCTTGATGAAAATTTATCCTTTCATTATTGAGGAACTTCCTTAACTCTATTATGGCGCTGCAAAAAATTCTAATTTCAAAATGATGCTTCTGCTTAAAAATATGATTAGCCCATTGACCATAATAACCATTTAAACTTGAGTAATCAACAAATGTCAAATAAACACAATGCAAAAAATTGGTATTGTTAATCAACCTCATGTCCGAAAATTCTTGTTTTCTTATAATTAGTCCAATACAATTTCCAATATGCAACAACTCTGAATATGTGAAGTTTTGATATTGTAGAGCATTTAATTTAAATATTTCATCTATTAAGCCATAATTTTTGTCATGAAATAATTCCCTTATTAACAATGTTAGGAATTCAGTAAAATCCTCCTGGCTATTTTTAATTGTTTCAATTGTTTTAAGAATTTGTCTTTTTTCTGCTGCATAAATCAGTTTATAAATCTTACTTGTTGAGTTTTGTTTTCCTATAATGTCATAATCCTGTGTAAATTGAACGTAATTCTTATATCCAATAAACATGGCTAAGGCATCCAATGTCCTTTTATTTGGCTTTGTTCTTGGTGCTAAATCATATAGTCTTCTAATCGTGTTGTAGCTAATATCAACACCAACTACATCTAAAATAGCATTTGCAAGCAGCTGGCAGTCTCCTCTATTTGTTATTTTACATCCAATTTTTTCTTCTACTCTAGATTTTAGCTTATCGATCATAAAATGTGACAAGTTTAATGCAAATGTATCAATTATGTATCAACCTAAAAGTTTCCTTGTGATATTTTTGCTTTATGTTAAAATTAATAAAGGGTTTAGGTGTTCTTAAGCTATTAATATTATTTATTTTAAGTGGTTCAGTTAGGGCACAATCATTAAAAACTTATTCAGGTGCATATAAGCTAGGCTACACAAACGGTACAGCGACGTATACATACAAGGAAAAGGATTATAAACAGACTAAACATGGAAGTTTTACATGGAAAAACTCTGTAAGTTACCGAGGAGATTACGGTAACGAGACACTAAAGGGATCTTTTAATAACGGAAAAGTAAACGGTAGCTGGACGCATACAACAAACATGAAACAAAACGGTGTAACAACTAAAGTTACAGCTACTGGTAATTTTAAAAATAATATGCCTAATGGTTTGTTTAAATACAATGCTACTTTAACCAATAGAAATGGCTCAGCCACCATTAATGCCTCTGTAAACTATAAAATGGGACAAATGGTTGGCAACGTTTATTATAAGACATCTCCAAAAGGTGGTGATAATTTAATTACGGGAAAATTAAATTCAAATGGGCTTGTAATAGGGGAATTTAAAGTTCACGAAAAAACATATGATGATATTTTAAGAACCAATTCAAAAGGTGTTCTAGAGATAGTGGTCAGTAGAAATAGTGGAAATATAACTTATAACAAAAACTATAAAGAAGAGTTAATAGGTGTGCCTGAGTCAGACATATACTATGATACCATTCAAATGCCAAACGATTGGTATGTTGGTATTATGAAACTTATTTGGGGAGATGCTGCTTTTTATAATTTGAAGTTCGAAGGCGTGCCTCCATCTGATGAATTAATTGGGCCATTGTATCTTAAAGGCAATAAAAAAGGAGGTCTAGAGGCAAGTAAGTTAACACCCATAGCTGTATGGGAAACGTACTCTGAAATGTTAAATAATGAAATTTGCATATCAAAATTAAATAAAGTTCACAGTGATATTGTGATGCTAAATTTCAAAGAAAAAGACAGATTAGAAAAGAGTCGAAATCAGATTTTATCTGCAGAGGTTAAGCTCCGAGATAGTGTTATAAATTTAGATACATTGTTTTATAAAGAGGTTAAGGAGTATTATCGTTTATGGAGAAAATTAAATAAGGACTATAAATCAGCTTTATCTATTACTCAGAGCCAACTCTCAACTTTTGCTAAAGTTGAAAAGAAGATTTCAGAATTGGCTAAGCTTAAAATTGGTGCTACATCACTTGAAAATGTAGGTTTTGATGAGTCTACTTTATCTGTTTTAAATGACATTAAATCTTTTTCTGAAACATTGAATTCGATAAACTCTCCAACATTAGATGCCATTAGAGATACATCTCAATCTTGTGAAGTCAAGGTTTCTCCAAGTTCAATTGGAACATTAATAGATGAATTGGAAAGCTCTATAAATAAGATAAGCTCTTATAAAGATAATTATAATGAGTCTCATATGGAAGCCTATAATGTTACTTCTCTTGAAGATATAAAAGGATTAAATGAAAATTATGTTTTCTATACATCAACAGAAGGGATGAGAACTGTAAAATTTAACGATAACTACAGGTCTATTTTTTCAGGAACATTTACAAATGTAAATGGTCCAAAATTCACCAAGGTGATTGCTGAGGGTCTTACTGTTATTCAGGAGTTTAATAGCAACATTGATAAGCGATTAATAGAATCTGAAAAACTTAATTTAGAATTAACTGCAAAATTTGCAAGCATCAATGCTAAACAAGAAGTTACAGACAAATACACTGAAGCTGTAAATTTATGGTTTAAAGACCATTCAAGTGAGATGTCTGATTTTATTTCAAAATTAGATCAACTCAAAGAATACCAAACTGTTCTATTGTCAAAAGCAACAAAGTTTGAATCTCAGGAAAACCTAATTCAAGCTAAAATTGAAGAAAGTAAAAATATAGCTGCCTTAATAGAAAAACTAGCTATTGTTTATGATTCTTGGTGGTTGAGTGATACACATAAAAATGCTGATTTGGCTACAAATTTTGATCAATTGATTAATCTTCAAGGTAAACTTATTAATATAATTGGAGATAAGGATCAAACAAAGAGCATTGCCAAAGAATTGAAAAAGGTAGATGACGCGGCAGTTATTTTACAAACCTTCAACAGATAATGAAACTATCTATATCAAATTAAATTATGTATAACGAAGAATTAGAAAAACTGATAGAAATGGCTCTCATGGATGGGGAGTTGACCGAAAAAGAAAAGCAAATTTTATTCAAAAAAGCTGAAAAATTTGGAGTAGATCTGGATGAATTTGAGATGGTTTTGGACGCTAAGCTATACGAAAAAACCAAGTCATTAAGTCAAGAAAAGCAAGAAACATCTGCACCTAAATCTGACAAATTTGGCGATGTAAAGAAATGTCCTTCATGTGGCGCTATAGTTCAATCACTTCAGGCTATTTGTTCTGATTGCGGCCATGAGTTTCGCAACATAGACAACGTGAATTCAATAAGAGATTTTTTTAGAGATTATCAAAAAATTGAGGATAGCGTAGTGGTAAATAAAGCTGGAGGGTTTTTGGGGATGTTGGTTGATGAAAGCGAGGGAAATAGACTTAAACAAGTTTTTACCAAGAAAAAAGAATTTATTATGCATTTTCCAATACCTAATAGTAAAGAGGATATTCTGGAGTTTCTAATGATGGCTGTTCCATTAGCAAAACCAGCTACAAAGAGCGGATTTGGAGGATTTATGAAAAAATCTTTTGCGAATTTTGGTGATGACGAACATAAAAATTGGGATTTTAAAATAGCAGAAGTATGGGCACAGAAATGTGAGCAAATTATAATGAAGGCTAAATTCTCTATGAAAGATGACAAGGAAGCACTAAATCAAATTATTAATTACGGTAATGAAATAGGAATAAAGTAATATGGGATTA
>JAHEGS010000015.1 GCA_024645005.1 Bacteroidota bacterium | reverse complement strand
CTTTGATTTTTTAAAACATACAACTGAGCATTTGCTAAAATTGATATTGGCAAAAATGCAATTAATAAGAATTGTCGGTAGCCCATGAACTATTACAAATTTATTTAGAATTTGGATAATGTGTCCATATATAAATTATTCATCAAACATAAGCTATGCATGACATTAAATATGGTAATTTCGTAGTAATGTACTTGCACAAACTTTCAATATTTCTCATTTCATTGATAATATTTAGTGGTTGTTCAACAACTGAAAATGAAAACAAACCATTAACCATTGTTACAACAACGGGAATCTTGGCGGATTGTATCACTCAAATTATTGATGGTCAAGCTGAGGTGGTCCCCATTATGGGAGCTGGAGTAGATCCACACTTGTACAAAGCATCACAAGGCGATATATCAAAGCTCTCTGAAGCTGATATCATTATATATAATGGTTTACATTTGGAGGGGAAAATGGCCCAAATGCTGAAAAATTTCTCAAAAACAAAACCTGTTTTTGCGATTGGTGACTTCATTAAAAAGGCAGCTTTAAAACGAGTAGATAATACATCTGACCTTGTAGATCCTCATGTATGGTTTAGCCCCAATTTGTGGCTTGAAGGTCTTCATGGTATTGCTAAAGAATTGGAGAAACAAAATGACCTAGATAGTATTTTAAAAAATTACCAAGACTATGCTATCAAGGTCCAATCTATAAAAACTAACCTTCAACAGCTTTTGGATGAAGAACTTGATTCAAATCAGCGAATTTTAATAACAAGCCATGACGCATTTGAATATTTTGGAGATGCATTTGAGTTTAAAGTACGAGGTTTACAAGGGATTTCAACAACTGCAGAGTTCGGCACCAAAGATATTAAAGATCTAACTGATTTTATCATCGAAAATCAGATTAAAGCCGTATTCGTTGAAACAAGTGTTCCAAACAAAAATTTAGAAGCAGTCGTTGCAAGTGCTCAAGCAAGAGACTATTCTATCCGAATAGGGGGAACATTGTACAGTGATGCTCTTGGAGAAAAAAATACCCCTGGCGGAACATATGAAGGAATGCTAATCTCAAATATTAAGACCATAATCGAAGGATTGAAATGATAACAACACCAATAATAGAAGCTCATAACTTAACTGTTCTCTATGGTAGGAAGCCGGCCATTTGGAATGTTGATTTCAAGCTTCCTGAAGGTCAAGTTATCGGAATTATGGGACCTAATGGAAGTGGGAAAAGTACATTGCTTAAAGCTATTATGGGTGTTGTGAATCCAACAACTGGATATACCAAAGTATATGATCAAGAGCTAGAAAAAGTTCGGCACAAAGTAAGTTATGTACCACAACGTCAAGATATAGACTGGGACTTCCCCGCAAGCGTATGGGATGTGGTTTCGATGGGACGATTCCATGTTCGCGGCTTATTCAAAAGACTTACTAGCGAGGATCATGACATTATCCAGGAAAGTCTAGAAAAGGTCAATATGTTAGGTTTTGCTAAAAGACAAATTAGTCAATTATCGGGAGGCCAACAACAACGTGTTTTTTTAGCACGAGCATTAGCCCAACAAGGTGAATTGTTTTTAATGGACGAACCATTTGCAGGAGTTGATATCGCAACAGAAGAAATGATTGTCAATCTTTTAAAAGACATGAAAAGTAAAGGTAAAACACTGGTAATTGTCCACCACGATTTACATACAGCCCAATCTTATTTTGATCACTTAGTTCTAATGAACACACGATTAGTTGCTTGTGGTAAAACATCTGATGTATTCACCGATCAGATTTTAACAGATACGTATGGTGGTAAATTAACTACGATATCAAAAATTAGTCAAGAACTAGAAAACAAGGAATTCCCAATTAGACATCAATGAGTTTTTGGCAAAATATATCCAGTTATTTCTCAAGTGAATACTACACCTTTTGGGTGGTAAGTATTGGTGCTGGTATAATTTGTTTTTCGGCAGGTATTGTAGGTACATTTTCATATTTGAGAAAGCGAGCACTATTAGGAGATGTTGTTTCTCATGCTGTTTTACCAGGTGTAGCAATTTCATTCATGCTTACTGGAGTTAAAAACCCTCTTTATTTTTTGATTGGAGCTACAATATCGGGTTTATTATCTATTTGGCTTGTAGATTATATACAAAGTAGATCCAAATTAAAACCGGATACTATTCTAGCTTTGACATTAAGTGTCTTCTTTGGAATAGGCATTGTTCTTCTTACTAAAATCCAACACAGTGGTAATGCTTCACAGAGTGGATTAGATAGTTTTCTGTTTGGGAAAGCAGCTAGTATGACATTACAAGATGTCATTATATTTTCTGTAATTGCATTAATCAATACCGTCTGCATTGGTATTTTTCTTAGAGCCTTTAGTCTAATTAGCTTTGATGAAGAATATGCAAAAAGTATTGGGTTTAACATAAAATTTATCAAATCATTTCTTGCTTTGCTTACTGTTATTACAGTAGCTATTGGTATCCAGTCTGTTGGTGTTGTGCTCATGGCTGCATTACTAATTACCCCAGCAAGTGGTGCTCGGTTCCTCACTAATTCTATAAAAACAATGCTGATTTATGCCGGTGTTTTTGCTTTGTTAAGTGGTTTCATTGGTGTAATTATCAGTTCAAGTGGAACGGCTATGCCAACTGGTCCATGGATTGTAGTAGTATTATCTTCATTCACATTATTAGCCATTTTTTTTGGTAAAGAGAAAGGGGTTATTGCACGAATGAAAGTCCGAAAGTCCAACAACATCAAAATCAATAATGAGAATACCTTAAAAACGATATATAAACTTTCGAATAATGGCAATGAAAGTATCCCAATTAAACAGCTGTTTGGCAATCCTTCTATTCAACGATTAAGTAATACGCTCAGAAGGTTAGAAAAAAAACAAATACTTGGTCGAGTTAAAGAATCAATAATTTTAAGTGAAAAAGGGAAAATAGCAGCAAGAGAGGTGATTCGTAAACATCGTCTTTGGGAAATCTATCTATCCAAATACTTTCATCTAGAAGCTGATCATATCCATGATGATGCAGAGGGAATTGAACACATCATAACTCCTGAAATTGAAAAACATCTAATAATACTACTAAACAGACCTGAAAAGGATCCTCACCAGAGTGAAATACCATACTGATGAACGACTTTTATATCATATTAACTGCTTGTCTAGTAGCTTTAAACTGTGCTGTGATGGGTAGTTTTTTGGTCATGCGTAAAATGGTCATGATAGGTGATGCTATTTCTCATGCGGTGCTCCCAGGAATATTTTTTGCTTATATATTTTCTGGATCAACCTCTAGTTTACCTATCTTGATTGGTGCAGCATCAAGCGGAATTCTAGCTACTATCATTATTGAATGGTTCACCCAAAAAGCAAAGCTTCAAAGTGATGCTTCCATTGGCATTTCTTACACCCTCTTGTTTGCTATTGGTATTATTTTGATATCAAAATTTGGAGCAAATGCTGACATCGATCAGCAATGCGTATTGTATGGAGAATTAGAATATGTATCATTATGGCTAGAACCCATTATTGGCAATTTTTATCTACCAAGACAAACCATCATATTATCAATAGTTTGTATTATAATTTTATTGGCCGTTTTATGGGGTTATAAAGGCCTATTTATCACCACATTTGATCCCAATTTTTCAATTTCTACTGGTATTGCTGTTGGGTTTTGGCACTACTTCCTAATGAGTGGAGTATCACTAACAACAGTGGTATCATTTGAGTCTGTTGGTGCTATACTTGTGATTGCATTTCTGTCAGGGCCACCAGCAATTGCTTATCTACTCACTGGAGATTTCAAAAAAATGCTCTTCCTTTCATGTGCTTTTGGTATTCTATGTTCAATTATTGGATACTACGCCGCCAAATTATTAGATGTATCAATAGCTGGTTCTATTTCAGTGGTAATAGGAATTGTTTTTGCAGTTGTTTTCATTACAACAACACGTCAGAAAAGTAAAATAGATGTAATATCTGACTAAAATACCGTGATTATCTCCGTTATTTTCTTAATGATATTTATCATTGTATAAGGTAAATAGCAATAAATATCCCTTTACATTGAGAAAGTTTTGTTTATCCATAATCGTGTCTGCTGGTTTAATAGCATGTTTATCTAATCAATCTATGGCACAAGATAGTAGTAATTGCACCTACACACTATCTAGAGAGGACATACAAACCTCGAATCTTCAAAACTTAGAAGAAGCCTTATCAATACTTCCATTATTTCATAGGTACATTAAAAATGGCATTCCTCAAATCAGTTATGGCTCGCTAGGTATTGACAATATCGCTGTATTTAAAGACGGTTTCCCTGCAGCATTAGATCAAAATATTAACTACGATTTTAGATCCATTCCACTATGGGATATAGAACGAATTGAAATTCATTTATCACCTATCAGTGGACAAGCCAAGAACAATTCTATCACAATTCATTTACATTCAATAAAAATTCCCAACAAACCTGTTTGGTCAAGATTAAATCTAACAAACACATCCTTAAGTGATTTCCATGGATCCTTCATTCTAGGATTAAGTAATGTAACCCATAGTGGCCAAGTCGGAATTAGCAGAAGTTTCACTAATAACTTATACGACGATAAAAGACTACGCTCGACATCATTAGGTGCTTTTGAACGCTACGACCTAAACCTAAAATACCATTATAAAATTCTTCCTAGTATAACGCTTAATATTCAAAGTGATAACTCAATTATACATACACAAAATAAGGGTGACATCATCACTGGAACGTCACGTGTTAAAGATCACGAAAATAACTTTAACAAACATAACATTTATGGCTCACTTCAACTAAAAGCCTCTAAAAATCATACCCTATCACTAGAGGGAATGCTACATCATTTTAAAAACAGAAACACACTTATTGATAAGGATTTAAATACGGGGCAGCAGGACGCAAACTCAAATAGTATTATCCACCCTAATACAGGATATAATCAAGGCTTAATTAGACTTTCCCTTAAATCATTTAACAAGCCTTTAGGATATTCATTAGGGATTGATTTGAGTAACACAAGAGATAACACATACCCATTTATTGATGCAATAGCAACAGTTTATAATGACTACACTGCTTATGGGATTCTATCTTACAGACTTAAAAATACACTCATTTTTAATGGTGGTTTAAGTTTATGGCACAACAACTTAACAGGAAATTTTCTTTTGCCTCAATTTCAAATCAAACTTGCTCCTAGAGAAGTTATTCAACTCAATTTTACCTCAAATGCATCCGTCTCTTATGCCTCTTTTAGCCAACTATTTTATCCAACAAATTTCAATAATGGAATAAGAAATAATGTTTTACTAGACCCAATAAAACAAAATACAGTTCACGCCAATGTTATTTTAAATCAAAAGAATTTAAACGCTGCAAGTGGACTAATCTTTATAACTCAAAATAACATACCTCGAGTATCCAAATCAAATACGTTTGTTTCAACTGGCAAATCTTCAAGTTTTTCAACGTATGCTAGCATTACTTTATCCAATGAATTATTAACAATCAAGCCCAGTGCAATGATGCATGCGATTAACGATACAAGAGACACTGGTAATTTCACCTTTTTTTATCCTGAACTAAATTTATATACCCATGTTAATATTCCCAACTCCAACCTTATACTAGGACTAAGTGCAAAATACATCGGTACACACACTAATTCTTTTGTTGCAAATGATGAAATATACTTCGCTGAACAACAAAAAATGCGTTTTCTTTCTATAAGAATTCAAAGAGGCTTCATCAAAGAAAAACTCAATATTTCCTTTGGCATTAATAATATTCTTCAATCACCATTCATAAACAATGACATATACAGACTAACAGAAATTGATCGAGAGATTATTGAAAATGAAAGAGTTATAAGCGGATACCCTAGGTCATTTACATTCAAAGTTACATACACAAACCCATGAGAAAGACAACCTATATCATCTTAACTTTTTTACTTTCTTATTGCTTTACTCCTGATGGATACTTACCTAAAATTGATACAGAAAAAATTAACATAAATTTAAGTTCAACTAAAAATCCATCTACATTCATCAAACTGGATTACCCTTCTAGTTTTCTTGCCCAAGAAAAAAATAACTGGCAACTCAAATTTGAAAATGCTACAGATAGATGGGATATATACACCAATCCTGACCAACCTATTCGAGTATTCAATACCAAAATCAATCGATATGATCTAATCAATAAAAACTCAATCGACAGAAATACTAGTTGGGAATATGATAAGGTAAAATCAAATCATGTTAAAAGTATAATTGGTACTTGGGGGGATTTCAACTTTCCGAATCCCCAATCATACAAAGATGTTTATATCATAAATTGGGGTCAAGATACATTGGAGTATTACTTCAAATTTCAAATTTTAGATGCTGGTATCAATACATATCATTTTAAATATGGCCCATTAGATGGTCCTTCCTATTTTTTAGATACTATATATAAAGATGAGATTCAATTATACTCTTATTTCACATTAGTCAATAATGAGCAATTAAAATCCATTGAACCTAGTACAAGAGAATGGCATATTAAACTAAATTATCAAGTAGATTCAATAACAAAACATCCTAAAATACCATATTCATCCACCTCATCTAATACTATAGGGTTATTCCCCAGTGTTGAACTAAATCATCGCCATGTTAAAACATACATTGACAGTTTGATGAATTATGAGCAAATTAATTACATCAATTCCAAAGATTTTATATTTGAAAAGTCTGAAAATATACTTGGATTATTTTATCAAAAAGACCCAACTACTAACCAAATTAAAATAAATCCCCAACAAACTTTAATTGTACAAAGTCTTGATGAATTTTATGCAATTAGAGCTATCAATCTCACTGGTTCTTCGATCAGTAATCATTCCATAACATTAGAAATCAAAAAGCTTTAGTAGAAATGAAAAGAGGCTTTCTGAAATGTCCCTGAGCTCATCAATAAAATATTATCCCCATTTTCAAAAGACCTATTTACTATTTTCTCTAATTCTATTTTCGAATTAATAATACTCACAGCTCCAAAACACTTTTTCACAAAAGAAGACTCTATATATTCCATTTTTTTGTGTTCAAAAACAGCATCGTTATAAAACACGATTGCATGATCGGCTGCATCCATTGCATTCTTGTATAATGGAATAAACTCTCTCGTCAAACTACTAAATGTATGTAATTCAAACACAGCTAACAATGTCCCATTATATGATTCTTTTATTGCATCTGTTGTTGCTTTAAGCTTACTCGGTGAGTGAGCAAAATCTCGATAAACGACATGGCCATTTTTATCAAAAATCTTCTCCATCCTCTTCCCAGCACCAGTAAAATTTGAAATTGCTACATAAAATTCACGCCCAGAAATTCCTAATTCAGCACATACCAGTTGAGCTGCATGTAAATTCTCTAAATTATGCTTACCTACAATCTTTAATGGATACCATGACCCTTCATGAAAAATTTCTGACCCGTCAGGTGTATTTTTATATTCTGGAGTATCATATGGCCTATTTAAAGTGGTTGTTTCTTGCACTAATTTTTGAAGATGGACATCATTCTTGTACCAAAAAAAATGACCTTTCGATACATGACTGTTCATGTATTTCTGAAATGTATCTAAATACAAATCGAATGTAGGAAAGACATTAATGTGGTCATATGCTATTCCGGTAATTATTGAAATATGCGGATTATACCACAAAAACTTAGATCTTAAGTCCAAGGGTGAACTTAAATACTCATCTCCTTCAATAATTATTAATGGTGCATCAGAAATTTTAACAGATAATTCAAACCCATTGATAGATGATCCTACTAAATAGTCAAAATCCACATTCATATGAGATAACACATACATAATCATTGCTGTAGTGGTTGTTTTACCATGACTGCCCGCTATGACAACCCGCTTTTTATTGTTACTTTCTGCAGCAACAAACTCGGGAAACGACATGATTTTCAAACCTAAATGTTTAGCTTTTAAAAGTTCAGGATTATCTTTTCTGGCATGCATTCCAAGAATAACTACATCTATATCTGACGTAATTTCATCCTCGTTCCATCCAATTTTTGGAAGTAGGTTGTTTTCTTTTAGATTAGTCTTGGCAGGATCATATATAGCATCGTCAGAACCGGTCACATGATGACCCTTTCTTTTCAACGCAATTGCTAGATTGTGCATTATTGCTCCACCTATGGCTATTAAATGAATTCGCTTCAAATTTTTCCTGTTATATTTTTGATTGTAGCGAATTTATAACCAAAAATAAAGAAACGATAAACCGTCATCCTCATACAAAAATTAATGGCTTATTTAGTTTACACCCACATTACTAATTTATGCGTTAATTTGCATGAATGATATCGGTAGTTTTACCCATATATAATGAAGAAAAAGGGCTATCTTCTTTTGTTGATGACCTTTACAACCAGATGAAGAATATTAATCAAAAATTTGAAATTATTCTCGTAAATGATGGTAGTACTGATCAATCCCTTCAACTTATTAAATCACTCTGTGCTAACTATTCCGAGTTAAAATTTATTGGTTTAAGTCGGAATTTTGGACACCAGATTGCTGTTTCCGCCGGAATAGATCATGCTTCAGGAGATCAAGTCATATTGATGGATGCCGATGGGCAGGATCCTCCAGAGGTAATCCCAGATTTGGTTCACAAGATGAGTGAAGGATATGATGTAGTATACGCAAAACGGATTAAAAGAGCTAATGAGTCATTCATGAAAAAATGGACTGCTAGTATATTTTACAAGATCCTTAACAAAATTACATCGATAGATATTCCCGTTGATACTGGCGATTTCAGAATAATCAATCGTAAAGTCGTCAATGCACTTAAGCAAATGCCTGAAAAGCAACGATATTTAAGAGGACAAATAGCATGGTTAGGTTTCAAACAAACCCCTATCGAGTATGAAAGAAAAGGAAGAAATGCAGGAGAGACTAATTATACTTACAAAAAAATGATTGGCTTAGCTTTTGATGCCATCACCTCATTCTCTAACTGGCCACTTCGATTAGCTACAATATCTGGATTTGTATGTGCTACCCTTGGATTTATACTTATCCTGTACACTTTATATGCTAAATTCATCTTGAAAATTTATGAACCTGGCTGGCCCTCTCTTATGATTAGTATTGTGTTTCTGGGAGGAATTCAACTACTTGGAATTGGTATGATTGGAGAATATATTGCTCGCATAAATGATAATGTAAAAAAAAGGCCCTTATACTTGGTTGATGATACCAATATAGACATTCATGCATAATATCGAACCCTATTTTCTATGGAGAGATCTATATAAATCTGAGCATGACCCCAATGCTTTAAACTATAAAAATCAGTATTCTGAATTTCATTATACCAACAAAGTATACAACTATGTTATTCATCCTCAATGGGATAATTTTGGAAGTGATACTTTATTATACAAACTGATTTATGCTGATTATGAGGAACAATTCTGCATCATTGAATTAATTGGCGAATGGAATGATGCAATAAACAATGACATCATGTTATTGAAAACAGAACTCATTGACCAACTTATTGACTGTGGGATTCAAAATTTTGTCATTATTATGGAAAATGTACTTAATTTCCATGCTGATGAAAACGATTATTATCAAGAGTGGAAAGAAGATATTCAAGGAGAAATTTATTTAATCAATGCACTCCCCCATGTATTGGATGAATTGTACCGTTATCATCTTAACGATCAGCTTTCATTTGGTGGTCGTTTAAATGATATAGATTGGAGAAAACTAAAACCAGAGCAAATTATTGAACTATTAGAAACTAAATTTTTAGAAGGATAAAATAGATTTTATTGCGAAATAATCTAGTTGTATATTGCTAAATTTTACAAGTCGTAATAATAGCTTGAAAGTAGAAAACAACTCAAAGTATAAATTAGTATTCAGTATTCACCACCACCCCCAACTTGGAGTGGTGATAAATCCATATATAATTGCTTATACACTTCAAAACACACTATCTCTAACTTATCAAAAAGTATTTTCAGGCAATGCCTCATATTATGATAAATTATCAGATGAGGACCTCCAACTAATCAAGTTACTCGACCCATTGATGATTGAAAATATTATTCGTAAGTTTTCACCCAAACAAAAAATTCGTCCAAAAGAATACTTCCAAAAATATTTTGATAAATCTTTTTTTAAAGAGGAAATTAGACCCTATATAGATGAGATTATATCTATTTTTTTCAAAAATATTGATCATTCAAATAATCAGATATACCTAGCAGATGAGATTAACCCAGCAGCATATTCAATAGAAATCAAAGCCGATTTCACCAAGGTTCTTTTTCATTTTCGAAAAAATGAAAACGGCACATCTTACTTCGTAACGCTTAAACATGATGATGAAAGAATTTTGTTTATGAAACAGAATGGACTTTTGCTTTCTTCAAAACCTGCACGAATATTGGTTCACAATACCATTTATAAATTTTATGATTTTGTGGATGGTAATAAAATTGGCATCTTTCTTCATAAAAAATACATCCATATTAAACCTGAAAATCAAAAATCCTATTATCAGAAATTTGTACGCCCCTTGCTTGAAACTTCACCAGTATTAGCTCAAGGATTTACAATAGAGACTAAAAAAGAATCAGCAACACCTCGAATCTCAATTACCCAAAAAAATGGAATTTTTGGTTTTAATTTAGCTATTTGCTATGGTCAGGATAAGTTCGATTATCATCCCAATAAATTTTTTCATGTAAAGATTAATTGGGAAGACAATGAACCTGTATTTACAAAATATAAAAGGTCAGTAATTTGGGAATCAAACAAATCAAATCTTTTAATTGAAAAAGGACTAACTTATCAAGAAGGATCATTTTTCAATGGCAATTTTGACACACTTCAGCAGTGCGTTGCTTGGATACAAAAACAATATGATTTTTTAACTCAAAACCACTTTGAAATAACCAGTGATCTCGATTCCCCACTGAATTTTAAAAAACCTATTCTAGAATATGCTATTCAAGATCAAATTGATTGGTTCGACTTAAAAATGATAGTCACTATTGGTGAGTACAAAATTCCCTTCAGCAAAATCGTCTTTGAGATGAAAAAAGGACAGACTCAAATGATTCTTCCAAATGGCGAACTTTTTCTTTTCCCTGAGGAGTGGTTTGCATTGGGCGAATCACTCTTTCATACCAAACAACAAAACAACCAATACGCCATCCAGAAATACGAACTGAACATCCTAAACCATATCCAATCACAGAAAATAAAAAAGCACCTAAACAAGTTGGTAAACATTCAAGATGAATCTCCTCACTCCCTTTTTAAAGGTAGTCTGAGACCCTATCAAAAAGATGGATTAAGTTGGCTAATGTTTCTAATGAATAACCGTTTTGGAGGAATTTTAGCTGACGATATGGGGCTAGGGAAAACGATCCAAGCACTTGCATTCATCCAGAAGGTTTATCATACGCTTTCCCAACAAAAAAGCTCACCCCCTTTCCTTATAGTTACCCCAACATCATTACTTTTTAATTGGGTAAATGAATGTTCAAAATTTACACCAGAACTAAAAGTTTGCATTCATTCGGGGAACAAACGTCATAAGGAATTAAATCAATTTAGAAATATAGACTTGATCATCACCAGTTATGGGCTGATTAGAAATGATGCTGAATTATTTGAACAAGCACAATTTGAAATCATCTTGTTGGACGAAAGTCAAAACATTAAAAATTACTCTGCAAAAACCACCCAATATATTAATAAATTAAAAGCTAACTGTAGAATTGCTCTTACTGGAACACCCATCGAAAACACCATTAAGGACTTATGGAGTCAAATGAATTTTTTAAACAAAGGATTACTTGGTTCCTTAAACCAGTTCAATGAAAAATATGCCAAACCCATTGAAAAAGAGGATGACAGCAATAAAATTCAAGAATTAAAACGAATCATTAAGCCATTCTTACTTCGAAGAACAAAGGAAGAAGTTGCAAAAGACTTACCTGACATTCAAGAAAAAATTATCTATTGTGGGATGTCAGATGAGCAAGAAAAATATTACGAAAAAGTAAAATCAGAATACCGTAATAACCTTTTAAATATTGAAGACCATCAAAAATTCAAAGCATCCAAACTTTCTGTATTACAAGGACTTTCCAAATTACGACAAATCTCAAATCATCCTATATTGATGGATAGTACCTATGCACACGATAGTGGTAAACATGAACTCTTACTTGAAAAAATCCAAACAGGAATAGCTGATGGACATAAAATATTAGTGTTTTCTCAGTTCGTTACATACCTCGAATTACTCGAAAAAGCCCTCAAGAAATCACCCATTTCTTATTACAAACTCACAGGGGCCACTAACAAGATAAAGAGACATCAATATGTCCATGAATTTCAAACCCAGAATGCTCCCTGTGTCTTCTTGATCTCACTGAAAGCTGGAGGTGTTGGACTTAATCTGACTGCTGCTGATTATGTCTTTATAGCTGACCCATGGTGGAATCCAGCTGCCGAGGCTCAGGCTAGAGACAGAAGTCATAGAATAGGACAAACTAAACCCGTCTTTAGTTACAAGTTTATATCAAAAGGAACTATTGAAGAAAAAATAACGCGATTGCAAAATCAAAAGAAAAAAATGTCAAGCGACCTCATTCATGCGGATGGGAGCATTCTTTCAAATCTGAATGTAGAAGACCTTAAACTTTTATTAGATTAATTAGACTATATCTAGTAAATTTGTAATCAAATCTTAAGCCCATGAAAAAAACATTTACACTATTACTTATTTCAATTACAACACTTTCACTAGCTCAAGTAGATTGGGCCATCAAGTCCATCATAGAACCAACTGAACTTGAGTCTAATACTTCTACAGGTACACCAATACCTGTTAATTTGGAATGCGAAAATCGAGGCACATCGACTATTTTTGCTGGAGATACTGTAATATACAATTTATTGATGATTGACTTAAAGTTAAGTCAAGTTATCGCACAAATTCCTAATGGTGCATGGTACTTTAAAGTTATTACTGAAGATATCCCTGTAGGTGGAACTTACAGTATTACAAATGAAAATGTTACACTTGGCTCATATCCATATGAATCAAGAGACATAAGATTAGGAGCAACTTCATACATAGCTGACAGAACTTCTCCTTACCTTGATTCTGATTCAAGTAACAACTCTACTTTTGTTGATATAACTTGGTGGAATCCACAGAGATGGAATGTTTCAGTTGAAGACGTTGTCTACAATTCTGATAACATTGCTATATATCCTAATCCTGCTAACGACCAGTTGAATGTAAAATTACTTTTTGCAGAAAGTAATGCTGTAAATATTGAACTATTTGACCTTACAGGCAAAGTTGTAGCATTGCCCAACACAAGCCAATTCAGTGCCTCCAATCAATACACATTTGATGTAGCTGATTTGAGTAAAGGGGTGTATATCCTTAAAGTAACCAATGGAACCAAAGTGAGTACGTCCAAAGTGACTATTTCTCACTAGATTGTCATATTTGACATAATTTAAAAAGGGGATGCTTGATTTGGCATCCCCTTTTTTATTTTTGGACTATAATTTTAAAACTTTAAATTTTTTTTGACATGAAAAAAATTTTACAAACTTATTTACATTTTTACTGATTGCTCTAACTAATTTTTCTTTTGCTCAAGTTGATTGGGCTATTAAATCCATTAAAAGTCCTACCGAACTAGAATCTACTCCAACAGGAACTTCGTTTGATTTAATCGTTGAATGTGAAAATAAAGGAAATTCAACCATCAAAGCTGGAGACACTGCGACAATAAGTATGCTTGTAATCGATAAAGAGACAAACTCTATTGCTTTGGAATATCCACAGAATGCATCACAGGGAGTTGTTAATCTATATGTTATACCAGAAGCTATTGCCCCTGGTGAAACTCATGATATTAAACTAAATTTAACTAGTACTTTAATAGTGACTCAGTCTCGGAACATGCGGCTAGGTATTTATTCGTACTACTTTAACAGAACCAATCCACCAATTGATTCAGATTCTACTAACAATGAAAAAGCTGTTGATCTAATCTGGTGGAACCAGCAAAAATGGAATGTATCTGTGCATGATCTGGCCTACAATTCTGACAACATTGCCTTATATACCAATCCAGCAAACGACCAACTGAACGTGCAATTAATTTTTGCAGAAAGCAATGCTGTAAACATTGAATTATTGGATTTGAGTGGGAAAATGGTTGCCTCACCGAATAAAAATCAAGCGATCTCTCCGAATCAATTTACACTTGACGTAACTGATTTAAGCAAAGGAATTTACATCTTGAAAGTGACTAACGGAACAAAAGTGAGTACGTCCAAAGTGACTATTTCTCACTAATATGAATAACCTTTATAACAATAAACCGCTTCCTGTTTGGAGCGGTTTTTTTGTGAGTTTCCTTTAAGTTTGCCTAAATACGAATAATCTAACCATGGCTGGACATAGTAAATGGGCAAACATAAAACACCGTAAAGCTGCTCAAGATAAAAAACGAGCTAAAATATGGACTCGCATTATCAAAGAAATTACCATAGCTGCAAGAGATGGTGGACCAGACTTGGATAGTAACCCAAGTCTTAGACTTGCCGTTCAAAATGGTAAAGGTGCTAATCTTCCAAAAGACACTATCGAGCGAGCAATCAAAAAAGGTTCAGGTGCAGAAGCTGCTAATTTGCAATCTTACACCTACGAGGGATATGGACCACATGGTATAGCCATCTATCTTCATGCTACCTCAGACAATATCAATAGAACCGTCGCCAATGTTCGATCGATATTTACGAAAAATAATGGTTCACTAGGAACCAATGGCTCTTTGAGTTATGTTTTTGAAACTAAAGGTGTTTTTATAATCACATCTGAATCTATACCTAATTGGGATCATGATGAACTAGAACTTGAACTCATTGATGGGGGTGCTGAAGAAGTAGAATTTGAAGAAGAAAATATAACTGTTTATACCTCTTTCGATCATTATGGTGATATGCAATCCAAATTGCAAGAATTAAATATCACACCAACATCTACGGAGATTCACCAAATCCCATTGAACACAAAAAAACTAGAACTAGCTGAAGCGGAGGAGGTTTTAAAAATTATAGATAAGTTTGAAGAGGACGATGACATCCAAACTGTATTCCACAACTTAGAATTAACCGAAGAGTTAATCGCACAACTTGAAGATAATTAGCATGAATAAAAGAGAAATCCTAGACCAAAAACTGACTGCATCCAAAATGGGTGGTGGTCAAAATAGAATTGACGCTCAACATGCCAAAAATAAACTCACTGCACGAGAACGATTGGATTTATTGCTTGACAAAAATTCATTCGAAGAAATTGGGGCTCTGATAAAACATCGAAGTACTTATTTTGGAATGGAAAAAATGCACTATCCTGGAGATGGGGTGGTAACAGGCTATGGAACAATTCATGGACGATTAGTTTATGTGTTCTCCCAAGATTTTACTGTTTTTGGAGGATCATTATCTGAAACTCATGCAGAGAAAATTTGTAAAATAATGGATATGGCCATGAAGAATGGAGCTCCCGTTATTGGGTTAAACGATAGTGGAGGAGCCCGAATTCAAGAAGGTGTTGTTTCGCTTGGCGGATATGCTGATATATTTTATCGCAATACGCGTGCAAGTGGTGTAATACCACAATTGAGTCTCGTAATGGGCCCGTGTGCCGGTGGAGCTGTTTACTCCCCAGCAATCACAGACTTCATTCTCATGGTTGAAGATACCAGCTACATGTTTGTAACAGGACCCAATGTTGTTAAGACCGTTACCAATGAAGAAGTCACATCTGAGGACTTGGGTGGAGCATCTGTTCATTCTGAAAAAAGTGGTGTCGCACACCTAACGTCAAGCAATGACTTACAAGCAATTGAAGATATTAAAAAATTACTTTCTTACATTCCTCAAAATTGTGAAGACTCTCCTCCCAACATACCCTACACTATTGGAGATGAGGTCAGGAATCAACTTCAAGACATTGTCCCTGAAAACCCGAACCAACCCTACGATATAAAAGAAATTATCGATGGAATTATTGACCAAGAATCGTTCTATGAAATTCATAAAGACTTTGCCCCCAATATTGTTGTTGGATTTGCTAGGCTAGCAGGCAAAAGCATAGGAATAGTGGCCAATCAACCAGCATTTCTTGCTGGCGTATTGGATGTTCAATCCTCTCAAAAAGCCGCACGTTTTGTTCGTTTTTGTGATTGTTTTAATATCCCTCTTCTTGTTTTAGAGGATGTCCCAGGATTTCTACCTGGCACAGACCAAGAATGGAACGCAATTATCACCAACGGAGCTAAATTACTCTATGCTTTTAGCGAGGCTACTGTGCCAAGAATCACTGTAATTACCCGAAAAGCCTATGGCGGAGCATATGATGTTATGAATAGTAAACACATTGGAGCAGATATGAATTTTGCGTGGCCAAGTGCCGAAATTGCTGTAATGGGGGCGAAAGGTGCAGCAGAAATTATTTTTAGAAATGAAATAAAGTCTGCAAAAGATCCTGAAGTTGCACTAGCAAACAAAGAAAAAGAATACGCCGACATTTTTGCTAACCCATACAGAGCAGCCGAACGCGGTTTTGTTGATGATGTAATTCATCCAGAACAAACTCGACTAAAACTTATTAAAGCATTTGCTATGCTTGAAAATAAAGTGGATTCCATTCCTCAGAAAAAACACGGAAACATCCCACTGTAAAACTAACACGCATCTCTTAACGTTAAATGTTAGTTGAAACCATGTTAATTTTCAAACCATATCGATTCCTATTAAATGCGGTGTTCATATTTACTTGTTTCTTAATATTGGGTTGTAAATATGATAATCAGGAAGATTTGTATCCTAATAATAATTGTATAACTATTGATATGTCATACAGTAACGATATTTCTCCCATACTTCAAAATTATAATTGCATCAGTTGTCATAATACTATAAATCCTCAAGGAGGCGTTAATTTAGAGGGTTATAATGAAATAAAAGTTTGGGTGGATAATTCGAGACTTACCAAGAGTATTAATCATAATGGCGCCTCACCCATGCCAAAAGATCAAGCCAAAATGGATACATGCGATATAAGGAAAATTGAATCCTGGATATCAGATGGAGCCAGAAACAATTAACTCAAACATGAAAAAAATAGCTACTCTTTCAATTAGTTTTATACTGCTCGGTGTCCTTCTGTTTGCCTACAGAATGTACAACAAACCACACACCAATGTCACAGAATCTGACGCATATGAAGACTTAAGTGCTGCACAATTATTCGACATATTTGATAAAAATGAAGACTCAGCCATGACTATTTTTTCAGACCAAGTTATCCAAGTATCTGGAACCCTTTTAACTAAAGATTTTTCAAACGAATTAGAGCCTCAAATCCTAATAAAAACAGACAATGAAAGCGGATTTATACGATGTGGTTTCAAACCTGATGAACTCCAGATTTTAAAACAATTAAAAGACTCTTCAAATATCAAAGTCAAAGGAATTTGCAAAGGAATTAATGGAGACGATAAACTTACACTTTTGGAAGATAAAGATGTCATACTATCATCTAGCATAATTATTGAATAACACTTTACCATGAAAAAATCAACCATACTATTTTTAGCCACTTTAAGTTTTTATGCCTTCATGAATCATGGTGGTGGAATTTATAAAACAAACACAGGTAATATTAGCTTTTACAGCCACACTCCTGTTGAAGATATTCTTGCAGTAAACCATAAAGTAAAGACTGCTTTTTCATCTGAATCAGGACAACTCCAATTTAGTTGTTTAATTAAAGATTTTGAATTTAAAAAAGCATTAATGCAAGAACATTTCAATGAAAACTACATGGAAAGTACAACTTTCCCAAAGGCTACATTCAATGGTAACATTAAATCAATCGCTGCAATTGATTTTAGTAAAGACGGAACATACACTTCGGAAGTTATTGGCAAACTCACCATTAAAGATGTCAGCAAAGAGGTCGCCACAACAGGAACTTTTGTTGTTTCTAATGGAGTTGTAAATGCCAAAGCGACATTTAACGTGAATCCCTACGACTTCAATGTTAAAATCCCAAAAATGGTGGCTCCTAAAATTTCGAAAAGCATTGAAATTAGTGTTGATTCAGATTATACGCACAACCATTAAATAGTAAAATAGATTGAGAAATTTTATATACAAGTTCCATTTAAAATTACAATTAATAGCTGTATTAATTGCTTTTAACGGATATGTATTTTCTCAAGATTTGAATTTAATTGACGATAACGACACAGAAGAAAAAAAATATACCATTGCAACCTTCAAAACCAATCGAATAGTCAATGGACACAGTATTGAAACTGTCGCAAAAAATGAATTTGATTTCAAAATTTCGCATCGATTTGGGATTGTGAATAATGGATTCTACGATTTGTTCGGACTTGATCAAGCCTCCATGCGAATGGGAGGAGATTTTGGCATAACTGACAATCTAAACATTGGTTTTGGAAGAAGTACGGTAGAAAAAACATATGATGGCTTTGTCAAATACAAATTTCTCAAACAAAGTATTGGACCAAAACCTATCCCTTTAACAGGTGTTTTTATGAGCCATATGGGAATCAACACGCTGAAATGGTCACACCCTGAAAGAAATAACTTATTTTCTAGTCGGTTACATTTTACCCATCAATTATTATTGGCTCGTAAATTCTCCAAAAACTTCAGTGCTCAAATAACTCCAACGCTCACCCATCTCAATATTGTGAAAAATAATAATTTATCTAATGATGTATTTTCTGTTGGAATAGGAGCTCGGCAAAAACTATTTACGCGAGTTTCTGTTAATTTTGAGTACTTTTATGTTTTCCCTGATCAGCTTGAGAGCAATAGTTCGAATGCATTATCTATGGGTTTTGATATTGAAACTGGAGGCCATGTCTTCCAACTTTTCTTTACTAACGCATACTCACCCTTTGAAAAAGGATTCATAACAGATACTAAAGGTAAATGGATCGATGGAGACGTTCGATTCGGGTTTAACATTGCTAGAATATTTGATTTTTAATACATTTGAAAAGACTTCATCAATGAAAACATTTTCATCCACATATCATATTCTAAAGACTAAAGCAAAAGCCATATTAGTCTTTTTAATGCTGTTTATGGGTGTTTTCTCAGCCGATGCTTCGCATGTTGTTGGAGGTGAATTATATTACAATCGTGTTCTAAATCAGTTTGGTAATGTTAGATATGAAATCGTATTTAAAATTTATTTTGATTGTCAGAATGCAAATCCTGGAACAATTGATCGGGATGGTAACCTAGCCTACATTGGTGTTTTTGATGCTGTAACGAACGCCCGTAAACAGACCATCTCATTAAACAATGGGGTTCGAAAAGTGGTTAACTCAGTAAACTACGAATGTGTCAAAGAGCCCTCTGGTGTTTGTGTAGTTCAGTATACCTACAAAAAAACAGTATTCCTCAATCCTGGCACAAATGGTCTCATCCTTTCTCACCAACTTTGTTGTAGAAATGCGATCACAGATAATGTAAACGATGCTGGGAATACAGGTTCAACTTATTGGAGTTATATCCCTCCATCAAATACCAATAATTCAAGTCCAAGGTTCAAAAATGTACCCCCAACCTATGTGTGTATTAATGCACCTTTGACATTAGACTATAGTGCTGAAGATCCAGATGGCGATTCTTTGGTTTATGAATTTTATACTCCTTTTTTAGGTGGATCAGCTACAGATCCAAAACCAGAAAACCCGAGTCCTCCACCATATGCTTTATTGACATGGAATCCTTCTTTTTCTTCCAATAATCAAGTAACAGGAAGTCCATCTAGCTTCATAAATAGGCAAACAGGAGAATACACACTCACTCCAACAGCTAAAGGAACTTATGCAGTTGGTGTACGAGTACTTGAATATCGAAATGGAAACCTTCTTGGTTCTACGTTAAGCGATTATCAGTTTACAGTTATTGATTGTCAATTTGATGTTATAGCTAATTTCAATATTCCAGGAGGAACTGCAGTTGGCGGATCATATGCATTCGAGTGTGGTGATACTGCCCGCTTTAATAACATCAGCAACTGGAATAAAATAAAGACACCCAAGGTGAAATTCTTTTGGGATTTCGGAGATCCAACAACCAATGATGACACGCTCACAACCTTTGACCTTAACGAAAAAGTAGAATATATTTATCCTGGAAATGGGAATTACACTGTAACCTTAACCATCATTTCCTCCATATGTAACGATACCTACAAGTACGGTGTTAGAATTCGATCTACCAGAGACGTTGACTTAGGTCCTGATCGTATTTTTTGTGAGGATTTTTCAATTCTTCTTGACACAAAAGCATCAGATGCCATAGCTGTAGATTGGAACACTGGAGCTAAAGGGAGTCGATTAACTGTCAGTGACACTGGAACATATATACCAACCGTATCCTATGGCAAATGCTTATACAAAGACACTATTCAACTTAAGTATGATAAAGTACCCACATTAAAATTACCAAAAGACACTTTAGAATGTGATACCTTGATTGACATTCTCCTAGATGCTGGTATTCCTGGACTAAATTACAGTTGGAATACTAATCCTCCAACATTTAACCAAACACTTAGAGTAAATACATCCGGCAATTATATAATTACAGCAAATAACCTTAATTGTACCATTAAAGATACCATACGTGTTTGGCAAGCGACTCATCCCAAAGTGGCAGATGCGTTTTATTGTGATGAATTCAATCATTTAGTTGACCTATCAGGTATAGAAGAAGCCGAATATTTATGGGACAATGGAAGCACCTCTTCAGCTGTGACATACATAAGTCCTGGTAAGCGTTGGATTCAATTAACCCAAAGACAATGCATTAACTCCGACACGTTCATCGTTGATAATTCTGGTGTTGATCTTGAATTGGGTGATGACCAACATTTTTGTGATTTTATAACTGCTACATTAGATGCTGGTTCTGATGGAATAAAATATGCTTGGAATAATGGAGATACTACTCAAACCATTAATGTGAACACTCCAGGAAAGTATCGTGTTTTCGTTGAAAATGAAGATGGGTGTACCAACTCGGACTCTGTTTTAATAAGTGTATCCAATTCTCCTACTTTCAACCTGGGTAACGATACAACCATTTGCATCAACTCCCCTACAACTATATCAGCCCCCTCTGGATTTGATGAATATTTATGGAATGATGAAAGTACAGGGCAAAGCATTACAACCATTTTGGGAGGAGTTTATAAAGTAACTGTTACAGATAATTATGGTTGCACAGGATCGGATAGTCTATTTATCACAGTAGATGAAAATGCCCTTCCAAATGAAATGTATTTCCCTAACGCATTTACTCCAAATGGCGATAACTTAAATGAACTATTCCCATATCAAATTGATGTTGCTCAACCGGCTTATTACATCACAATATACTCACGATGGGGACAAAAAGTGTTCGACTCAAGAACCTCATTAACTGATAATTGGGACGGAACTTACCAAGGTAAAAAAGTGCCAAATGAGACCTTCTTTTACTATGTAAACTATAGAGGTTGTGATGGCAATACTCGCAATTCTAAGGGTACTGTTAATCCCATTTATTAAATTTTACGGAACGCTTCTCTATCCATTTCAAAAGTAAAGCTATTAATTATTACTGGACTTAAATCATACCACTTAAAAAGGTGCTGATTGGATTTCCCAACACCGGTATTTTGAATAGTCTCATAATTTTTAATCTCATCCTCTGACTCAATTAGGTAGTGGATGGCTATAACCTGTTCATTTTCTTTAAATGCACTTTGAATATATTTTTCTGAGACATGGACTAGCTTTGATTGGCTTATCTCCACACCCAACTCTTCCATAAACTCCCGCTTTAAACATTCCAAGGCTCCTTCTCCGTACTCTAATCCTCCTCCAGGAAATTTTGTCATCTCATACCCATCAATATTTTCGTGGCTAAGCAATATTTTATCACTTTTAATCCAAATACCATAAACGCGTACATTAAATTTGCTCATACTTTATGACATCAATTTTAATTAAAAATGGGCTATTAATTAACGAAAATGAAAAATTCATAGCAGATATATTTATAGAAGATGATCTTATAACTGAAATTTCAAAAAATGGAATCAATCGGAAAGCTTCCAAAGTAATTGAGGCAGAAGGTAAATGGGTCATGCCTGGCATTATTGATGATCAAGTTCATTTCAGAGAACCTGGATTAACACATAAGGCTGAAATATATACTGAAGCTAAAGCTGCTGTAGCTGGAGGAACAACCTCATTTATGGAGATGCCCAATACAAAACCTCAAGCTACTACACAATTAGAATTAGAAAAGAAATATTCTAGAGCTAAACAATGTTCTTTAGCTAATTATTCCTTTTTTATGGGTGGGACCAATGATAATTTGGAAGAAGTGTTAAAAACTGATCCAAAAAATATTTGTGGGATAAAGCTATTCATGGGGAGTAGTACAGGCAATATGCTTGTCGATAATGAACAAACTCTTCGAGGCATATTTTCAAGAACTCCAATGTTAATCGCTACCCATTGTGAGAACGAAGCTACAGTAAGAAAAAATACGGCTAAATTCAAAGAAAAATATGGCACCAAAATCCCATTTGAAGCACACCCAATCATTCGAAATCATGAAGCATGCTATCTATCAAGTAAAATGGCCACAGAACTTGCTAAAGAATACAATGCAAGACTTCACATATTACATATCTCTACTGAACAAGAAATTGAACTTTTTACCAATGCTATTCCACTTCAAGAAAAAAAGATAACTGCTGAAGTATGCGTTCACCATTTGAGTTTCAATGACACCCATTACCCAGAAAAACAGAGCCTTATCAAATGTAATCCAGCAATAAAATCTGAGAGAGATCAAACAGCCCTATGGCATGCTTTAAACAATGACTATTTTGACATTATAGCTACAGACCATGCACCTCACACGTGGGACGAAAAAATGAATGACTATCTAGAGGCTCCCAGTGGACTTCCACTTGTTCAACATAGTCTTCAAATAATGCTTGAGCATTCGAAGTCAGGTAAAATAACGCTTGAAAAATTGGTGCATAAAATGTGTCATGCCCCAGCTCAATTGTTTAATATCAGCAAAAGAGGTTTTTTGAAAGAAGGCTATTACGCAGATATAGTCATTGTCAATCCTGAAAAATCAGAAATCGTATCTAAGAAAAACATCCACTACAAATGCGGGTGGAGTCCTTTTGAAGGCAAAGAATTTACATCTTCAATAGACCATACAATTGTATCTGGACACCTTGCTTATTCTGAAGGTAAATTTAATGAATCAAAACTAGGGCATCGACTAACTTTCGACCAATATCATTGATATTCCGCTATCTTTGAATTTTTATTATGCAAGTTAATAAAGCAATCCAATTATTTGAAAAATCGATTCAAAAACACCTCGGTGTAAAACCGGAAGAGATTCGCTGTAAAAATGAGGGAGAATATGTAATTATTCGTGGTGAATCAACTGAACTCTATGTAGATATCTGGCAACCTGATCAAACTAGCCAATGGCAATACTTTGATCGAAACGAAATTGCTGGGATTTTTCAAATTGTTTCTCCTATATGTGAATACCCTCATGATGAACATTTAGGTCAGTTTATGGAGGAATTAGCTCATCTTAACTTTCATCTTTTTTCTGCAAAATTCGTAGCCAATGCTCAGCAAAAAATTGTAAGCATACAATACAAACGTATTTTAGAAGGTCTTAATGAAACTGAGATTATTGAGCCTGTAGAGGCTGTAGGCTATTATGCAGAAAACTTAAAAGAATATCTTGCCGAAAAATACCACGTCAAAAAAATATAGTTACCGTGTAGGCAACTATTCCTTTCATTAAAACATCTATCTTAAGAATCCATGCAATGAGCAATGAAAAACATGATGACATATCATTAATTAAGGCTTGTAGCAATGGAGACCATAACGCATTTAATAAAATATATAATAAATACGCTGGACTAATGTATAGTATCTGTCTAAGATATATGAATTCACACAATGATGCCCAAGATGCATTGCAAGAAGGGTTCATCAAAGTGTTTAATAAAATATCCTTGTATTCATTCTCTGGAAGTTTTGAAGGGTGGATGAAAAAAATATTCATTCATACTAGCATTGAACTTATTCGTAAAAAAAAATACCACCAGGATATTAATAATATCAATAATTCTGAATTGACTAAAACGGCTAAAATTAATATTGGAGACTTGGATGCAAAAAAATTGATTGATGTAATTCAAGAACTGCCACAAGGATACCGAACAGTGTTTAATATGTATGTCATTGATGGATATTCACATAAAGAAATAAGTAAAACACTTAACATATCTGAGAGTACCAGTAAAACTCAATTATTTAAGGCAAGGAAGCAACTTCAGATAAGATTAAAAGGATGGTTTGAATAATGAAAAGATTCAAAAACATATCTGAATTTGAAAAGCTAGTCAAAGACCAGCTTGAGAATCATAGTAGTCCTCCACCATCATCTATTATAGAAAACTTTGACTTTTCATCTTTAAAACAACCTAGTGCTAAGACCGCAAAAATTATTGAATTAATCAAAAACCCAATTCAAGCAATCAAGATAGCCTCAATTGTTGGGGCATCTGCTACTATGCTATTTTTTGCATTAGAAAATGAAAACACACCAACGAAAGGTATAAAAAGTAGTATGCCTGAAGAGACTTACACATCCGCTGTAGACTCAACTGTAAATTTACAAAACACAGAAAGCATCAAAAAAGAATTAACCGACATACCTGAAGAGTTCAAAATAGTCAAAAATGACACTACAAACTCTTTAATTCAGCCATTACAACCAGAAAACATACCAGAAACTGAAAGTCCAATATCTACCAAAGTTGTTGAAGACAAATCTTCCAATGCAAACAACTATACACCTGAGAACATAGTTGTGTCTAATGCTAATCCATGCATCGGTGAAGTAATCACCTTAAAAAGTAAGACCAAAGGAGACTGGTACATTAATAATCAAATTTTATCCAGAAATACTGACCACATCGAATATAAATCTGATTCCGATCAACCTATTTCAATAGATTTTGAGAATGAGTATGGTGAAACTCGTGAAGTAATCAAAGGCTTTAATAATGGCTATCAAATAATCACTAAAAAAATTGACCCAACTACATACTCATTCTCAATAAACAATCAAGAAATTCTTGTTAACTGGTATCTTGATGGCTCATTAATAGCTGGAAATACAAACAAATGCCAACTTAAAGAAAAACAAGTAGGTGAGCATATAATTAAAACCGTACCCCTAAATTTTCCTTGTGCAAAAGAAAGTGAAGCTACATTTCAAGTAAAGGGCACAGGATCTATCAAATTCTTTAATGTATTTACACCTAACGGAGATGGTACTAACGATGAATATCCAGTAGAAATAAAAAACTATGAAACATATCAAATTCTGATTTATGATCAAATCAAAAATCAGATTGTATTTACATCAAATGACCCTAATAATCGATGGGATGGTAGTGTAAATAATCAAGGTGAAAATTGCCCTCCTGGAGAATACCTAGCTAAGATTAATTACACCTTAAATGGAGAGAAAGCCCAAACAAAAAATATAAAATTCACGCTAATACGCCCCTAAATTTGAAAATTATGACGAAGCAAACTAACTTTACAAACTTTTTTATGAATTATAACAATCCCATTATGAATATTTCGAAATCAAAATCTGTATTTATTAAATACTTATTTTCATTGTTATTTATCTCATCAAGTATCATTGGCTATGCCCAATGTAGCCCAAAAGTGGTTAGAACTGATGGCACATTGAACACGTCAGGTACTTTTTGTGAAGGTCAAATTATCTCATTTGAAGCTAACTCTCCTGGATATACTACTACCATTGAGTGGGATTTTGGGTATAACAACAATAAAAGTAGTGCTGAAAAGCCTACATTTAACTACCCTGTTGCTGGGACCTACACCGTTACTTTTAAAGGAGACGGATTTGCAGGTCAGTGTACAGAAACGTTAACAATAACGATAAAGCCATCGCCAGATATCTATTTCAAACGTTTGAATGACTCTGCTCAGTGTTTCAAAAACAACTCATTCTGCTTTCAAGACAGTT
>JAHEGS010000143.1 GCA_024645005.1 Bacteroidota bacterium | reverse complement strand
AAGGCTAATGATCCTGCTTACTTGGTTTATACCTCAGGAACGACAGGCTATCCAAAGGGTGTTTTGCATGCGCATCGAGCAATTATTGGGAGAAAGCCTGCATCACAATACTGGTTTGACTTTAAAGGCGAGGATGACCGAATTGTTCATTCAGGAAAATTTAACTGGACCTATGTTTTGGGATCTGGACTGATGGACCCTTTGCATCTTGGAAAAACCATTGTGGTGTATGAAGGAAAAAATCATGCGGACACCTGGATGAAGTTGATTAAAAAACACAATGCCACAATTTTTATTGGCGTCCCAACAATCTATCGACAGATCTTACAAAAGACTGATTATAAGGCTGAAGATGTACCTTCATTAAGATATTGTATGAGTGCCGGTGAGCATTTATCCGATGAGGTATTAAACCAATGGAGAGATAGATTTGACCAAGATATATTTGAGGCAGTTGGCATGTCAGAATTTTCATATTATCTTTCTGAGAATAAATATAACCCTATCCGGCCTGGTTCAGCTGGATTTCCTCAACCAGGACATGATATAAAATTAATGAATCCTGAGACTTTACAAGAAGTGAGCACTGGGGAAGAAGGAATGATATGTGTTCCTGATAGTGACCCAGGTTTATTTTTAAGGTATTGGAATTTACCCGAAGAAACTGATAAACATTTACATAGCGGTTGGTTCTTTACAGGAGATTATGCTAAATATGATGAAGATGGCTACATTTGGTTTTTAGGAAGAAAAGACGACATTATTAAAAGCTTCGGTTACCGTGTATCTCCCTATGAAATTGAACGTGTATTTAAATCTCATCCTGATGTAGCAGATTGTGCAGCGATTGGGGAAGAGATTGAAAAAGATAAATTATTGGTTGTGACTTATATCCTGCCTCATGAAGGCAAACAGCCAGACCCTAACGAGCTTCTTAAATTTGGACAAAATCATTTAGCTGCTTACAAGGCTCCTAAAACGATTTACATTGCTCATGAATTTCCTAAAACTAAAAATGGTAAGATATTAAGAAAAAATATTGATAAATCGATTGCAGTTTCTCAATCAACGGTGCGCTAAACTATGATTCAAAACCAAGACATTATTTCTAGCGTCAGCGATGCGCTCCAGTTTATCTCTTATTACCACTCCGATGATTTTATTCAAGCGATGACCGCCGCTTATCAAAAGGAAGAATCCAAACCAGCTAAAGATGCCATGTTACAAATTTTAACGAGTTCTAAATTATCGGCTTTGGGTAAGAGGCCCTTGTGTCAGGACACTGGTATTGTAACTATTTTTGTTGAAGTCGGAATGGATGTGAAATTTGAAGGCGATCAGACAATTGATGAATTGATCAACCAAGGTGTTGCTGAAGCTTATTTAAACCCTGAAAACCCGCTTAGAGCTTCAATAGTAGAGGATCCATTGGGGTTAAGAAAAAATACAAAGAATAATACTCCTGCAGTCATTCATACTCGATTAGTTAAAGGTCAGTCAATAGACTTTAAGATTGCTGCCAAGGGTGGTGGGTCAGAGAATAAAGCGCATTTAAAAATGATGAACCCATCAGATGATCTGGTGGGGTATATTCTAGATTTAATTCCTACCTTAGGAGCTGGCTGGTGCCCACCAGGTGTTCTAGGGATTGGTGTAGGTGGCACTGCAGAAAAAGCTGTGATTATGGCCAAAGAGTCTTTAATGGAAGCCATTGACATTCAAGATCTTGTAAATAAAGGTGCTAAATCAAGAGTGGATGAATTACGACTCGAATTGTATGAAAAAATTAATCAACTTGGCATTGGAGCTCAAGGATTGGGTGGTCTCACCACTGTTTTAGATGTAAAAATTAATGACTTTCCAACTCATGCTGCATCACTTCCTGTTGCTATAATCCCTAACTGTGCAGCAACTCGACACATTCATTTTAAACTGGATGGAAATGGTCCCGCTGAGTTTGTGCCACCCAGGCTAGACTTTTATCCAAAAGAGGAGTGGCAACCTCATGAAAATGCAGTTGCTATTGATCTTGATACATTAACAAAAGATCAGATGAGTCAATTTAAAGCTGGCGATACTTTATTGCTTAATGGCAAAATTCTTACAGCTCGGGATGCAGCACATAAACGAATTGAGTCTATGATTGCCAATAACGAACAGCTTCCAGTTAATTTAAAAAATAGAGTTATCTATTACGTTGGGCCAGTAGATCCAATACAAGAAGAGGCGGTGGGCCCAGCAGGCCCAACAACAGCAACCAGAATGGATAAATTTAGTGAATCTATTCTTAATCAAGAGATAATCGGTATGATTGGCAAAGCCGAAAGAGGGCAACAAACGATCGACATGATTAAAAAAAATAAAGCGATTTATATGATTGCGGTTGGTGGAGCTGCCTTTTTAGTTTCTAAGGCAATTAAAAAAGCAAAAAAAATAGCTTTTGAAGATCTTGGAATGGAGGCTATTTATGAATTTGAAGTGAAAGATATGCCTGTCACTGTGGCTGTCGATCAAGACGGTAATTCAATTCACTCCAGCGGCCCAAAACAATGGAGAATCATTGCTCGTTAAATTTCGTTATTTTGGCTTATATTGATTGCTAGCATATGCGTTAGATGTCAAAAATCCACGTTTTTTTTGATGCTTTAAACCAATCTCTTTCACTCTTTTTCTCCATAAGACGTAAGAAGAGCGTTTGAGATTTTGTTGCATGAGGCGCATGACTTCGTTTTCAGTTAATCCAAATTGTTTGAAAATTGCGTCAAATGGCGTTCTGTCTTCCCAGGCCATCTCGATAAGTCGAGACAGATCTTCTGGCTTTAGTATGGATTTAGTCATTTAATATGTAGGTAAGGACATTGTCATCTTTTAAGTAGGATTTCAATTTGATCCATCTTTTGCTAGTTTGTTCGTACCAAAGCTCAATGTGAAATTTTTCATCTTGATCGTTGACGGCGCGCAAGGTGAATTTATTGGCTAAAAAAGAATTTGTTTTAGTTTTTACTTCCTCGTCTTCATCAGCTGAAAATGATAATTTAAAAATTTCACCATCTTGAGGGTTGATGGCAAGACTTTGTTCTGTAAATGTGATATCCCAATAACGAAAGGTTTGTGAACATACTGGGTGATTGTGCTCCTTATCATTCACTTTAATTTTAAAATATATAGAGTCGGTAATACTGGATAATTCAAAGAAATCTGCACCATCTTGAGTTTCGCTTTGTAAGCTAACTAAACAATTATCTTTGTATGTTTCTGTTGCCGTGTGACGATATTTATAGGCCGGAATAAACCACAACTTCACATCAAATTGAGCCTTATTATTAATCGTGTCATCCTGTACATTAAATTCATGAAAGCCAATCTCCTTGTCATTCAATTGGACTTGGAAATTTATTTGTTCAGCGTAGGCGCTAAAGCCAAATAATAAAAAAGAAATAAAACTTATGACTTTTTTGGCAACCATGGCAGGATTGAATTGGTGGATTGAATATATTTCTTATACATTGGTTTACGATTAATGATGGTTTCTTCCATCAAGCCTGCACCAGAAAACTTAAAGAGAAAATAAGTCATCAATAGGGGAGAGACGATGATAAAAAGATGTCCAAATTGAATTGCATTGATAAAAATACCCCAAGTGATTAATAATTCACCAAAATAATTTGGGTGTCTTGAGTACCTCCATAGTCCGATATTACATACTTCACCTGAAATACTAGTTTTCTTAAATTTATAAAGTTGATAGTCAGCAATAGATTCATACAGTATTCCAAGCGCAATCATGATATAGCTAAACGGTAACAGGAAATTCAATCCTTGGTCATTAATAGGGTTAAAAATGTAATACAGCGGGTAGGAAATGATTAACGCTAAAATAGCTTGGAACACAAAGATGATAAATAAGCTTTTCAAGGGAAAGTGTGGCGAATAATTACGGCGAATATCTTGATAGCGGGAGTCTTCAGGCTTGTTCGCATTTCTAATGCATAAATAAGCTGATAATCGAACTGCCCAGACCACCAGCAAAGCATAAATGAACCACTGATTATCAGAAATATTGTCTGACTGAGCAAAACAGGAAATGTTAACAATGAAAAATAGACTCCACATGGAGTCAACAATATTGACATTAGTTTTTAGGTAGGAATAAATCCAACCAATGAAACCAAACAACAAAGAAAACTGTAATGCATCTAAATAAACATTCATCTAAGTGCCTTTAGTATAAAATTTAAACAAGATTGGTGTTACAAGAGCCCAGCTGAAAGCTAATATAAAAAGGGCGTGTTCATGAATCATGGTGATTGCCCCAAGTTTTTCTCCAGCGAGATAAGCTAAAGGGCCGCCAATCAGGCCAAAAAAGACTTGAAGTGCTGTCTTATTTTGTAACCAAGCTAGTGAATGGTTGATGGTTAAAGCAAACGATATCCATAAGCCAATAATCCAAAGAGGAGAATAAAAGTCAATAAAAACAATATTATAATTTATAAAGTTAAAGTGATTTAGAATTCCATCATGGATACACCCAATGACAATTGCTAATAGAACCAGAATAAAATCTGCAAATAATTTTTTTCCGTATAAGTACTGGAAGATTAATAAGCTAAGACCAACAAATAAGCCATATAAGGAATTGTGTGCAGCTGAGAGTATAAAAATAAACCAGATGCTCTGAAAAAGAACAAAGTTAATCAGCTTATGTTTCATTTTGAAAAAAGATAGTGAGCAACCATCCACTCTTGACCTTGGTCATAATTCCAAAGTTCCTCACAGGCCATAAAAAATATTCTCCATCTTTGAAGCCAAAGTTGTGCATTATCCGACCCATAACAGTTTTTAAAAATATTTATGATCTCTGCTTTATTTTTGTCAGTATTATTAAGCCATTCTCGGGCTGTTTTGGCATAGTGGGTGCCATCCCAAAGCCATTGCTGTTCAATCTTAAGTGAGCTCTGAAAATAGAGCGGTAAATCAATAGACGGCATCATGCCACCAGAAAAAAAGTATTGGCTCATCCAGTCATTTTTATCTTTTACCTTAAATAAATAAGGCGCGCTTTTATGAACGAAGATATGTTTAAAAAACTTTCCATCCTTTTTTA
>JAHEGS010000138.1 GCA_024645005.1 Bacteroidota bacterium | reverse complement strand
GACCTTTGATAATTTCTATATTGTCAATTGCATATTGATCGATTTCAAGTCCGTGATCTGCCCCCCATTGTTGAGCCTCATGTTTAATGTTGTTTTCGACTACCACTACTCGATTGAAACCTAAACCCCGAATGACCGGCTTTGATTGTCCAGAACCAATATCAATCGTAGATAAACCAGGAAGTCTTTCTAATGATTTCATCAAACTACCACCTAGATTCTGTCTCAAATAATCATCGTTCACAATCTCAATGTGGAGTGGTGTACTTTCACTTTTTAGTTCAGCATAATTACCCTCAACCACAATGCCGTTTAAGTTAACATAAGCGGACTCCAATACGAATTTGTAATCTTGATTTTCGGTTATGCTAATGCTTTTATTCAGTGTTTCATACCCCATACAGGATATTTCTATCTCGAAGGTTTGAGGTAAATCATCAATCGTAAATAATCCTGAAGCGTTGGTTATACCATATTTGTTGATGGAACGAATCATTACTTTAGCACGAATCACAGGCTTGTTTTTTTGATCTAAAACAGCCCCACTAAACTGGCGATTAGATTGTCCGAAAGA
This sequence comes from Bacteroidota bacterium, assembly GCA_024645005.1. GTDB lineage: Bacteria > Bacteroidota > Bacteroidia > NS11-12g > UBA9320 > UBA9320. The sequence goes on along the minus strand of JAHEGS010000138.1, from coordinate 4,578 downwards.
CAAACAGTATAGTACGTTCATAACTAAAGTAAATAGTATAGTCTTTACCATAACTCAATAATGATTACTATTGAAATATATTAATGCAACTATGTTGCAATAATAGTATAATTAATTTTTAAAAGGTTAAAAAAAGATTGATTTAATTAGGAGTTTTCTGTCAAGCCTGATGTGGTGGTGCTCGATTCGAAATAGCTTTAATCTGGATAGTATAAAGCGGTGTGTAGAACATGGATTTATAATCATCCTGTCCAAAAGTTAAAACCGTAATTTCAGTAAAGAGAGAAAAATCGTTGGGATGAATGACTACATCACAAAGAGAACAATCCATATGGGCAGTATCTGCACAATAGTGAATCGATGTCTCATGACAAGCCTCCTCGTCATGGTCATGATTGTGAAAAACACCCATTCCACCCGCGAAAGCAAGGAGTAAAACAAAAAATATGGCTGCTATTCTTTTCAAGACTTGACAAAGGTATCACTTATTAAAATGAGTATGCTATGAATATTGTTTTTTTAAAGTAAAAATTTTTACGAGACCTTAGATTTACATCGACTATCTATTTTTTGATACTTTTGTCATCATAACATCTACAACACATATGAAGATTAACGGTCACTCTCATCTACTTCCCTACCCCAATCAAATTCCTTCGTTCATGAAAGACAAAGAAATTTTTTGGATTGATGAAGATCGTTCATTCATGCGTCAAAAAAACTGGCAACGCCCCATCACATCCGAGAGCTTTTTTTTAAATGAAAAACTGGATTGGATGAATACGAACAACATCGATCATGCCGTCATACTAAACCTATCCCAACTCTATGGTAATGGGCTTACTCAAAATGACATGAAACAGGCCCTTCGTTTTCAAAATGATTTTAATGCTGAAGTTCAGGCGAATCATCCAAAGAAATTCACATCAGGTTTTGTGATTCATGCCGGTTTTATTGATGGTGCTCTATGGGAGATTGAACGCTGCGTTGAAAAACTAAATCTCAAAGTACTATGCCTTCCCACACATTACCTGGATACTGCTGGAAATTGGAAAGGAATTTTCAATCCGGAAACCGAACCCATTCTGGAGCTAGCTAACAAATACAATTTAGCCATAGAAGTTCATCCATATGATGGTGAGAAATTCATCCAATTAGAAAATACCTCTTGGCGTTTTCATCTTATCTGGATGCTTGCTCAATGTGCAGACTCCTATCATTTTTACACCCTTAACGGCTACTACGATAAATATCCTAACATTCGAACATGTTTTGCTCATGGCGGACAACTTAATCACATTAATCTAGGAAGAAGAACACAAGGATTTGATGGAAGACCCGATTTGTTTGAAGGGAAAAAACGTCCTAGCAAAGCCAATGGTCACCCCAATATTTACTTCGATACCCTTGTGCACGATACACTATCTTTTGAGATGATGATTAAACGTCTTAAAACAACAGACCAGATTATACTTGGGTTGGATGATCCCTATCCACTTGGAGAAATGGAAAGTGAGGCTCAAAGTAGTTATCCAGGAAAGTTACTAGACTTGGCCATGGAAAGAGACCTAATTTCTGCCCAACAACATCAAGAAATATGGGAAAACAATGTAGTTCGTTGGCTTTATGGTGATGATATTCAAGAATTTTATCAAAGAATAGCTTAAAAAAAAAGACATTCAGAATTGATCTGGTGCATAATTTATTAGCACAAATCAAGTTATTCGTACACAAGTTAATGTCACTTCACAGATGAGTAAAAAGAACATCATATTGCTTTACGGTGGAAAATCAACCGAACACGAGATTTCTATTCGGTCCGCTCGCAATATTGCCAAAGCCGCGAATACCTCGCTTTTTGAGATCATGCCCATAGGTATAGCAAAAAATGGTAGTTGGTATCTCAAGACGATGAGTGAATTAAATTCGGAAGATGTTGTTCTTCAAAATGATCACCTACTTACGCTCACGCCTGGCTCTACTGATCAGAAAATCATCAATGTAAAAAGCCAAAAAAGTATTGGTAGAATAGATGTTGCATTTCCTATTGTACATGGCACCAATGGAGAAGATGGCACCCTTCAAGGTTTGCTCAAAACCATGCAAATTCCGTTTGTAGGTCCTGGTGTCATTGGATCTGCTTTGTGTATTGACAAAGACGTAGCTAAACGATTGATGAATGAAGCAGGCATTACAAATGCACCCTTCTTATCCTACCATAAATCCGAACGAAATCAAATTACATTTGAAAAAGCAGTCAATAGTCTTGGCTTGCCTATGTATATCAAACCACCCAACTTGGGTTCATCAGTGGGTATAAGCAAGGTCACTTCCAAAAAAGAATTTGACACTGCAGTTGACCATGCATTTTTATTTGACCAAAAAATAATTATTGAAAAAAACATAGTTGGTCGTGAAATTGAATGTGCTGTATTGGGCAATTCCAATCCAAAAGCTTCCCTTGTTGGTGAAGTAGTTACCGTCAGTGATAACCACGATTTTTACTCCTACGAAGCAAAGTATATCGATGCTCAAGGGTCTAAGACAGTCATACCCGCCGAGTTGTCCATAGACCTTAAAAAAAGCATACAGACCATCGCTGTTAAAACATATCAAACCCTCTCTTGTGAGGGTATGGCAAGAGTCGATGTATTTGTTACTCAAGATGATGAAATCATTGTAAATGAGGTCAATACGCTTCCTGGCTTTACCGATATTAGCATGTATCCTCAACTTTGGGAAGCAAGCGGAATAAACTATACTGATTTGATTACTGAGTTGCTTATGTTGGCAATAGAACGATTTGATAATGAGAATGAAAACTTAACTCAATTGAACGTGTGAATCTATCTGAACACCTCAATCAACAAAAAACAAAAGAACGAATAGCTCAAATTATCCAATTTGTTGGCACCAATGAAACTCGTTTTCATGAACTTATCAGCCTATTTTTTGAGGGAAATAATCGTATCTCCCATACTGCTAGTTGGGCAGTGATACAACTTGCTGAGGAAAACCCTCAACTAATAGACTCCTATCATAAAAAACTCGTAGACCTACTGGCAGATCAAAAAAATCCAGCGGGAGTTCTTAGAAACATTGCCAGACTCTATCAAACATGTGTGATTCCGAGTACGATTGAAGGAAAATTATTTGATGTAGGCATTAAGTTAATTATCGATCCAAAGGAACCGATCGCAATCAAAGCATATTCCATGACGGTTTGTGAACGTATCGCTAACCGGTATCCCGAACTCAACCCAGAACTTAAATATGCTTTAGAAGCCACACTTACTCATGCAAGTGCAGGGGTTAAAAATAGAGGGCAAAAGATATTAAATCGCATAAAAAAAGCCCCGTAAAACGAGGCTTTTGAATTCTCTATTTGAGATTAAGAATTAGATTGTGAATTCGTATTCTCCGTTCTTAGGTTTTAAATCTCCAGTAAATAATCGAATCAAATCAATTAACCACCAGATACCAAAACCTCCAAAAGTTATTAACTGGAGAATTGCAATTCCATAATATCCAAGATAAAGCCTATGGATAAATAGAAAAAAGAAACAAAGACCAATTGCAATAACCTGATTATTTGCAATAGGAAAATCATCAGAAGTCTTTTTCTTCATTCGCTTCTCTAATCTTTTCACTCTTTTTAATTGCTTAGCAGTAGGCACATAGCTACTTGAAACCAATGATATATCAACTGCTTTAGTTGATGTCTTACTAACCTTGGCAGTAGTAACTGATGTTGTATTCACCTCTTCTTTGTCCTCATTTAATTCCTTTGTAGGTTCAACAGTTGGTAACTTGAGGACATCAGCGTCTGCAACGATTATTCGTGGAGATTGAACTAACTTGTGTTTGCACTTTTTAACCTTGTAGGGTTGAGCTGCAAAGACTGAAGTACTGAATGTCGCTAATAATAATGTGATTTTAATTGAATTTTTCATACTGTATTTTCTTATATGTTTCCGTCAAATAAAACAATTTTGAACCACATAATCACTACAAGGTTGATACTAGATTATGTCTAAATAAAATTATGCTTCTACAAAATAGTGTTTATATGTGCGTATTTGTCTTTTTTGATGTTAAGTAGCCATTTTAAATTTGATGAAATTAAATGCCAAACAATGAATAAATTTTCATTCTTCACAATCGTATCCCTATCCATACTAATTGTTTCCTGTGTGCCTGCCCGCAAACTTGAAGAACTTCAATTATCTTATGATGATTTAAAGAGTCAGTATGATGAGATGAAAACACTCAAAGAATTTGGCGAGAATAGCTTGGCTGATTTACAAGCTCGTTTTAGCTCATTATCAGACAATTACAACAAATTGAAAAGTGAATGTGATCAACAACGTGAGGACTATGAAAAAACACAAGCATCTTATGAAATACTCAACAGAAATTACAAGGAACTCGTCAATAGCAATGAAAACACAAAAAAAGATTTAAGGTATGAGTTAGAACGCTTAGACAAACAACTGAATGATAAAAAACGTGAGCTTTTCACGAAAGAATCTTCGTTAATTGCTAAAGAACAAGAAGCAAACAAACTGAAAAAGGACT
>JAHEGS010000129.1 GCA_024645005.1 Bacteroidota bacterium | reverse complement strand
CTCCTGGAGAAGTAGAAGACTATACCATAAAATTGAAAAAACCTGAAGTAAACAACGTTCAAACTATTGGTACTCCCCATATTTCAATTACTCCTAATCCTACCAATGGAATATTCGAAATTAAAATCGGAGAAATAGATCATACTCAAGTCAACATTATAGATGTTACAGGAAAAATCGTACATCAACTCCAGGGGTATACCAACACGTTTGTTGTAAATAAAGATATTCCTCAAGGATCGTATATTATACAAGTTATTACCTCCAAGGGTTCAAGTGTGAAGAAACTGATTGTTCAGTAAGGTTCACTATGCAAACCAATCTGCAACGAATGATCGATCGGTGATTTTATCCTCGTAATTGGATGCAATCAAATCGTAAACACGTTGTGTATTTTGAGCACCTTTAGTCATGGCTTCACTGTAGGGAACTTTACTAAAAGTTACCATCTCATATTGTGATTTAAACAAATCAGGGTGTAATTCACAAAGTTGGTGTTCTATCTTTTTGTAATGAAGAAAATCTTTATCTCCAACCAAATCCCTCATTTCTATGAAGTTTTGCAACGCCAAATCGGCAATCGCATCAGCGTTGGGTTTACGTCTTTTTTGGTATTCATTCATCGCATTATCCCAATCACCAAATTCTTCCAAGCAATTGTCTAATTCAACGCAATCCTCAAAAGCACAATTCATCCCTTGCCCGTAAAAAGGAACAATAGCATGGCAAGCATCCCCTATCAATGTGGCTTTTTTCATGTGCCAAGGATAACACCTAACCGTAACTAGACTACCCACTGGATTTTGTTTAAAATCATTTAATAGCTCAGGCATTAATGGCACTGCATCCGCAAAGTACGTATTCATAAAATCCAAAATTTCTTGATCAGAATTTATTTGATCAAAACCTACATCTCCATCGTATGGCATGAATAAGGTACATGTAAATGATTTATCAGGGTTGGGTAGAGCAATCATCATAAAATTCCCTCGTGGCCATATATGCAAAGAATCCGGATCCATCGCAAAATCACCATCTGAGGTAGGCGTAATATTTAGTTCTTTATATCCACTCTTTGTATAACTTTGAGAATAATCAAATCGATCATTCTTCATCATCTTTAGTCGAACAGGTGAATATGCACCATCACTCCCTAAAATATAGTCAGAATCAACCTCCACCATTTCTCCTGTTTCTTCATTAAGAAACTTACAAATGCTATTTTCAATATCCACCTCTTGGCACCTCATATTAAAAAATTGATTCACATTTTCATGTTCATCTGCTAATTTTAATAATTGAATATTGAGATGAGCTCTGCTCACAGAATTGATTGCTTGTCCATCTTTACCATAAGGCTGATAAGCCAAATTACCCTTTTCATCGTGCATCATTCTTCCGGCCATAGGTATGGCTTGATCAAGAACAACTTGATCCAAGCCTACTCGTTTCAGTGCATCGATACCTCGTGTAGAAAGTGCCAAATTAATCGATCGACCTGCCGGTATTTCGACATTACGCATATCCGGTCTTCGTTCATAAATGTTGACCTCGTACCCTCTTTTGGCCAAATAGACAGCTGCTAAAGAACCTGCCAAACCACCTCCTACTAATGTTATCCTATTCATGTTATGTGTCAAAATTACTCAACCTTTGTATTTTTACGATATTTGTTTGAATCTAAATTAGATTTTGAAATTTAAGAATATACTCATTGTTTATAACCCCTCTTCTCAAGGAGGAAAATCAGTGAATTTATTTAATGAATATCTAACAATCGTCAAAAAAGAAGGTTCACCCTTCACCATCTTTGAAACCACAGGAATAAATGACGTTGAGAACATCCAAGAAATAATATCATCCAACGCATTCGACCTCATCAGTATAATAGGAGGAGACGGAACCATTAATATAACCATAAATGGACTCCAAGATTTTGGCATTCCAATTCATATTGTGCCTGCTGGAACTGGAAACGATTTGGCACGAATATTATATGGTCATATAAAAATCATTGACATTCTCAGACTACCATTTCAGTATACCAAAAAAGTGAATATTGATATTTGGTCTTGTAATCAAATACGGTTCATCAATGGATTTGGTGCTGGGTTTGATGGAGCCATTGCCGAAAAAACACAATCAAAGACATTTCTATTCTCGAGTAAAACAAAATATTGGATCGAAATCATAAAACAGATCTTGTTTTACCGATCTCCAAAAGTGGAAATTAATGGTAAAAAGACGGCTATTTTCATGATTGCTGCAGCAAATGGAAGTGATTATGGAAGTGGTTTCAAAGTGGCCCCTCTGGCTAAACTCGATGACAAAAAACTTGAATATATCCAGTGCAAAAACATTCCTATTTTACATCGGCTATATTATCTACCACTTGTTCAAGCAGGGAAACATTTATCCCAAAAAGCCATCACCTACAAACAGGTTAATGAATTAACAATCTCATCACACCAACCTCTTCCTGCCCATTTGGACGGAGAACCACTTTGCGAAAAAAGTTATCACATCAAATGGGAAAATCAAGCTCAATTTTTAAGATAATTAACCCATCATTGGATCCTTTCGCCACTTCCTCCAAACGAAAGCACAAACCAAAATGATGATTATCGCTATAAATTGTGAATGGGATAATAAACCATCAAAAAGAAAACCACGTGCATCGTCTCCACGATAATTTTCTACGATACTTCTACCCACTGCATATAGCATCAAATAAATCAGAAAAAGCTGACCTTCAAATTGTTTTTTCTTTCGAAGAAAAATAACACTAAGAAGAATAATCAAATTTACACCTATATCAAAAAGTTGTGTTGGATACAAAGGCACATTCTTAAAATCTGCCAAGGTATCTGAATGACTAAATGTTACTCCCAACCATGAATCACAAGCTTTTCCATGACAACAACCTGCCAAAAAACAGCCTATCCTCCCAAAAGAGTGGAGTATGGGAGCAGCAAATGCTAAAATATCCATAAAAGGCCTAACCTTTACTTGCTTTTTCCTCAACCAAAATATTATCGTAGGTACGGTAAAAATCAATGAGCCATAAAACACAAATCCTCCCCTCATGGCACCCCCAATCAAGTCTGGATTATCGACATATTTTTGGATATCCTCCAAAAAGAAAAACAACTTCCCCCCAACAAAGGCAGCTACAATTGACCAGATAAATAATTCAGAAAGCTGATCAGAATTAATCGCCAAATGCTTAGATAAATTCAAGATCACATAAAAGGCAACAATGACTCCAAGAGCAATCATCAATCCATAACTATGTATGGTAAAAGATGCAGGAAATATACCTTGCAAAAATTCTGGGATAGGTATAGTCAATAGTTTTGGATACATGAGTCAAAAATAGTTGGAATTAGACGAATTCATCAAAAAAATCACTCGATACCATCCTGTATATAAGATGCTGCATACCTCCGGCCTTTCCAAACCGATTGTACAGGCAAGAAATAAAAAATAGCTGTAGCGAAAGTGTTTATCAAGACATACCATTCATAACTAATCAATTCCCAAAATCGAAACGGCCTTACCTGGGTTTTGATACACAATACTGAAATAAACAGCGATTGTACACAAAACTTAACCAACCAGACCATCATGGCCATTTCTGGGCTTATGACAAAAAGTAAAATCAATGCAGGTATAAAAAGTCCATATAATGAAATCATCGCCTTCCAATTAAGTGGTAAATCGCGAGCTCCTATCAACCAACGCTTTCGTTGATGCAACATTTCTTTGACACTTGGGATGTACCATGCTTTTCCAAGTGAGTAATCACTCATTACTGTTCTCCAACCCCATTTTCGTGACGTTACCTCCTGAAATAACTTATAATCCTCTGTGATGGAAAAATCCATTTCTTCATATCCTCCTGTTTGCCAATAGGCCTCTGCCCTCACAGCCATATTGTTCCCAACACTTGTACATCCAACCCCTACATGGGCAAATGCCTTGATGTACCCCATAAAATGCAACCAATCGATGCTTTGCATCGTTGCAAAAAAACGTCCACTCTCACACATCGTTGTTCCACTCACTATCCCTACTCCGTCTTCAAACTCCTGCAATAAACCCAAAATCCAATCTTTGGGTAATTTTACATCTACATCTGTGATAAAATAAAATGCACCTTCAGCTTGATGTGCCAATTGACCCAACACATTCGCTTTACCACGTCCTTTACCATGAACCTCCGAAATAGAAAATACCTTAAAATTGGGTTTATCTTTGATATAGTCCCTAACGAGATCAAGCGTATTATCTGTACTAGCATCATCACCAATAAGTATCTCCAATTGGTCTTGAGGATAATTAAACTGAGCCATAGCTTCCAGGCATCTTAATATCAATTTTTCCTCGTTTCGAGCTGCTAACAACACCGAAACTTTGGGATATTCTGATCTAGATTGAACTTCATTTGATGAACACGATAGAATCGAAATCCACGAGAATAATTGAATGAGCAAGAAAAGACCAATTATTATTAAAATACCGACAATCATAATGCGGACATTTTATATCCTTCTTCTTTCAAAAAGTTCAAATATTCGGGCAACATGGCCTTGAGGTTCTTCTCTGCTTTTTCGCTATCATGAAACACAATAATGCTTCCAGGTTTAGTCGCTTTTTTAATTCGTTTTAAGGCTCGTTTCACATTCAATCGTTTTAGATAGTCTTTGCTAAGCACGTCCCACATGATTACTTCATATTTTTTTCGAATAGCATAGATGGATACAAAATTGATCTGACCATAAGGTGGTCTAAAAAGCGTATTGTTGGTTAAATAATCTTCACAATCAGCAATATCTTTCAGGTATTTTTTAGCAGAAACCCGCCATCCTTTAATGTGTCGATGGGTGTGATTACCCACCCGATGTCCTGATTTTTGCAATTCATCCACTACGGTGAAATACCGATGTGCATTTTCTCCCACCACAAAAAAAGTAGCTTTCGCACCTACTTTATCCAATTCATTGACTACCCAAGGAGTAATTTCAGGATGTGGACCATCATCAAAGGTCAAAAACACCTCTTTTGATGTAACTGCTCTACTCCATGTGAGTTGAGGAAGAAAAAACGAACCGATGGATTTCCAGAAATTCAACCACACAAAACTACATGAATCCAACAGAAATAAAACGAAGATATTGCTCCATTAGTCGAGTCATGCACTAAAG
>JAHEGS010000014.1 GCA_024645005.1 Bacteroidota bacterium | reverse complement strand
TCGTAAATGTATTTGTTGGAGTAACACCTATAGTTAAATCTTCTCTAGCAAAATTGGTCACTACTAAACCATCATAAAATTTTTCTTTTTCACCTCTACCTGCGATAATATGTTGATTGGCCAAGTCATCGATAAAGCTTGAATTCATAAATTCAACAATCGTCATATCTAGTGATTGAGCCAACGCATTAACTGCATCGTCAGTTGGGGCAAATAATGTAAATGGACCAGGTTTCCCTCCATTAGGATCTAGTTCTGCTTGTTGTCTTAATGTGTTTCTTAAACCCACATTAACAATGGCCTCCTCAAAAAAGTTGTGATCAGGACTTTGTTCAACAATATCCCAAACAGACGCTTTGGGTAAACCTCTTGGTGCTAAAGTTTGATCAATTATGTGCACCACCCCATTGCTCGCCTTATAATCAGTAGAAATTATAGCTGCACCATCAACTCGTAATACTCCGTCTTCTTCGGTAATACTCACATTTTGACCATACATTGTTGGTAAACTTTGACCATCGCTTAAGTCCTTAGCCATGTATACTCCTTCAACTATATGATACTCCAAAGCAGGTTTTAGATCGTAAAAGCTTAACATATCAAATTGCCCTAACTGCATATACTCTTTGATGGCATCTACTGCATTTTGATTCGGTACAAATACGGTATAATTAACTGTACTATCTAATTCTCTCCCAAGATAATAGGTCATTGCGTAAGTAGATTGAAAGGTCTCTTCGAGATAAGGCTCACCTGTTGATTTGACACCCATCATTAAGTCTTTAATGGTAAACGCATCCACGTTGATTGATCCGACCATCCCCAAGTCGGCATTAAAGCCAATACTACAGTCATAATTATACACTCCTGGGACATCAAATTTTATAACTCCCATACAAACCCCTTCATTTGTACCAACAGATTGAGGCAATGAAAAATCAACTGGGTTATTGAATGACTTCCCCGTTTTTGTATTTTTAACACCATTCACATTGTGTGTTCCTTCAACATTAATAAATGCAACTGTCTCGCCTGGTAAAATTGTAAGATTAGATGGAGTAAACAAGCGATTTGTAAGTAGCACTCTATGGTCAGCATCACATGAAATTTGGGCGTAAGAATTCCCAATTAAAATGAAACTAAAAACCATAAATAGAAATTTTCTGATTAAGATTGTCATTGTTATTGTGTATTTTTATAAAAACACATTGCTAAACGTATTGTTTTTAATTAACTTGTTAGTTCGAACTTTTTTTGACGCTTAACAAACCATGACGAGTTTAAGTTGTTTTTAATCACATGAACATCATTTATTTGATTAACTTATTATTTCTTTTCACTACTTGCAATCATTCAAAAGCAACAAAACCTCATCAAGAAATGAGCGTAAATACTAAACCCTCTCAAACTTTTCATACGTTTACGATTGCCTCTTTGAACAATAAATCAGTAATCAATATGCGAGACTATGAGGGTAAAAAAATCCTTTTGGTCAATGTTGCCTCAAGGTGTGGCTATACCTCTCAATATTCTGATTTACAAAAGCTTAATGAACGCTTCGGAGATGTTGTTCAAGTAATAGGGGTTCCTTGCAATCAGTTTATGGGACAAGAGCCTGGCACTAATTCGGAGATTGCCCAATTCTGTCAAAAAAACTACAATGTAACCTTTCCCTTAACAGATAAAATACATGTCAGAGGTGAAAATCAACATCCAATCTATCAATGGTTGACAAACAAAAATCTCAATGGATTAGATGATTTTTCTGTAAGTTGGAATTTCAATAAGTTTTTGATTGATGAGAATGGAAAACTAATGAATCACTTCGGTTCTAACACCAACCCATTAAGCGAGGAGTTGCTAAATGCCATCAACTCCTAAAAGTTTATTGCTTTATCATCTTTGTAGTCGATTGATTACCTTCAGCACTGATTTTAATAAAGTAAGGGCCTGGTTTCAAATGACTTACATCTAAATCAATCGTACTATTTTTTAATTGTAGGATTTCATATTCCGAAACTAGTCTACCCAAACAGTCCGTTATTTCTAAAGCATCTACCTTCTTATCCAATACGAACACTTTTACTTTCTGTTCTGCTGGATTAGGATAAATCGATACTGCCGACATATCAGAGTGATCTCCCTCAAACAACGTGTATTTGGCTAAATTCCAATAATTGGGATCAATGATTAACTCTTCCACCTTATGTCCGAGATCCAAGATTATATTTTCAATAGCCTGACTATGAACAATAGTAAAAATGCTATCACCACCCTCCCATTTTGCATAAAATTGGATACGCAAAGGGAAAAATTCAACGGATGGATGTGAAGTGGTTTGCGATACGTTTATGTTAATCGTTTTAGTATTTATTCTATTCCACTCCACGGACAAAATAGGGAACCCTTCTTTGTATACATAACGATCAAAAAAAGGCGAAAGATTCGTATTACTTGCAGCTTCCATCTCATCTATGAAATCTGCAGTATATGCAAAACCATAACACATATCTGTATTTTTAAGGTAGTTTCGAGTAGCTTCAAAAAAGGCAGAATCACCTATTTCCCATCTCAACTGATGCAAAACCATCGCTCCCTTTCGATATCGCATATCACCATTAAACAACTCGTTCACATTAGTCGTATCATAAGCATATACTGCCCCTCCATAATTACGCGTAGCTCGACTGATACTCTTAATCAAAAATTCATGATATTCTTCTTTGCTTTTAATTAACTCCCGAGCTATCGCATTGGAGTAGGTTGCCCAACTTTCATTTAACCACAGGTCTTGCCAAGAACCACAGGTTATCTTATTACCGAACCACTGATGTGCTAATTCATGTGCCATCAGATCAAAATCCAATCGAGACATAAAACTCATGGTTTGATGTTCCATACCTCCACCTCTGCCAAACATCGCATGACCGTATTTTTCTTTACGAAAGGGATAATCCCCAAACAAACTATCAAAACCACGCATCATACCATCAATAGCCCATCGAAGTGTATCTGCCTGGGGTTTGTATGATGGATAGATATAATCTAGATGAAAAATACTATCTCCATCACTGAATTTTATATAATGACTTTCTTCATAATAGTCGGTAACCGCAACAGCCACTAAATAAGTCGCTATTGGATAGCGATGCTCCCAGTGAAAAACCAAACTACTGTCTGGATAAAGCGTATCCACTTGAACCAGATTCCCCATTCCTGCAGCTTTGTTGTTTTTTGGAATAGTGATATTCATATCCAAAGAATCAATTTTGTCATACAACTGCTGTTTGCATGGCCACCAACCGTATGCACCATAAGGTTCGGATAAGGTCCAAGAAATTGGACCACTCTGTTGGTAGTCAAAACTGAAGCCATTTTGCTCATTAACCGAGGGATCTCCTTGGTAAAATATCTCTACATCTACCTGATCATCTTTCGCTCTTGAGGGGATGACTAACGTTACTTCGTCATTATTATGAACAAAGGGAATTGATCCTCCTTCAAAATGAACAGAATCGACCGTCATTCGACTATCCAAGTCAAACGAAAATTGCGTAAAATTGGATTCTAATGCTATCAACTCTGAATACACACTACCACTTATATATCGAACTCCAGGATCGATGGTTAGATTTAATTGTTGGTAGGTAAGATCATACTCCTGTCCACTTCGTTTGAACTTGTAATTCTTTTTTGCTTCATAGGCGGCACGTTCTCCTTTGATAATTGCTTCCATATCCTGAGCCATGACTAACATGGAACAAAACAAGCCAATTATGAAAACTACTTTCCTCATATGAATACAACAAACTTAAAGGTATGAGAGTTATAATATTTTATTTTCTACATCATATTTTGGTATTAATTCTTAATTTTCCGCCCTCATGAATAAATTAATTTTAGTTTCCGGCCTACTATTGAGTAGTCTTTTCCTTTTTCAATTTCAACTTCAAGCACAAGATACCCTTCGAAATAAAGAGAGAGGCAACTATCTATTCACGGTCAAAAAAGACATTGAAGCCAATGAAGTTCAAAACCAAAACAGAACGGGAACGTGTTGGAGTTTTAGTGCGTTGAGTTTTATCGAAAGTGAACTCATTAGACTGAACAAAGGGAAGCATAAATTAAGTGAAATGTACGTAGTTAGAAAAGCATACGAGGATAAGGCTGAAAACTATGTTCGAATGCACGGAACGGCTAATTTTGGTCAAGGAGGTGCTTTTCATGATATTCCGCACGTCATAAAGAAATATGGCATCATGCCACAAGAAGCCTACAAAGGATTGAATTATGGCTTAGAAAACCATAACCACAGTGAGATGGAGGCCGTTCTAAAGAACATGTTGGATGCCGTTATCAAAAATAAACAAGGACAATTAACCACCAGTTGGAAAGCTGCATTCAATGCCGTATTGGATGCCTATCTTGGACCCGTACCTGAAACCTTTTCTTATCAAGGTAAAGAATATACTCCTACCAGCTTTGCAACTAGCTTAGGCTTAAATATGGATGACTATGTGGTAATCACTTCATTCACTCACCACCCATTTTATGAGCACTTTGTCATTGAAGTGCCTGATAATTGGATTTGGGCGAGGGCATTTAATGTGCCACTCGATGAGATGATGCAAATCCAAAAAGATGCAATCATGAATGGATATTCGATAGGGTGGGCAGCAGATGTCAGTGAAAAAGGATTCAGCTTCAGAGATGGTCTGGCCATTGTCCCCGAAGATGAAAGTAAATTGAAGTCTTCAGGAAAAGACAACAAGCATTTTAACAATGCAGGTGCAAAGAAAGAAGGCACCCAGTTTGATACTCCTGGACCTGAAAAAACCATCACTCAAGGCATGAGACAGGAGGCTTTCGACAATTACCTTACAACGGATGATCATGGTATGCACTTCACGGGTATAGTCACCGATCAAAATGGAAGTGAATACTTTATTGTAAAAAATAGCTGGGGAACGGATTACAATGACTGCGATGGATACTTCTATGCATCGATGCCTTATGTCGCATTAAAGACCATCAACTTCATGGTACATAAAGATGCTCTTCCTAAAGATTTGAGAAAGAAATTGTAAACACAAGAAGGTCAAGTAATATAAGCCCAATTTAAACCTTGAATTGGGCTTTTTTTTTACATTTGTATCACATTTGAAAGTCCATCCTTACATACTATTTTTTATTCCCATTTTAATGCTTGGTTGTATGAAAAATACGTTAGTCAATTCCTACCTAGACCTTCGGGGAGATGGTTGGTCTTATGAAGAAACATTGACCGATAGTGTCGAGATTGCTCATCCAGATTATTATCATCAAGTTCTTGCTAATCTGAAGATCAATAATGACTATTCATTTGCAAACATTCAACTTAAAATCACGCTATTAAAACCCGATAGCACGAGTCAAGTATTCCCTATATCTATCCCATTGGCTGAAAAATCAGGCAAATGGTTGGGAACTGGATTAGGTTCTACGATTACCTTCCAAGAACCCATCTTGCACCGAAAATTATTTGATTTACCTGGGAAATATTATATCACTTTAGAACAAAATATGCGATTGGAGAATTTATCCAACGTCATATCTGCTGGTATTAAAGTAAACAAACAAGAAGAAATTTTTTAAACTAACAATGAATAACTACGACGTTGCAATTATTGGATCTGGTCCAGGCGGATATGTTTGTGCCATTCGATGTGCTCAATTGGGCATGAAAACTGCCATTATTGAAAAGTATAATACCCTTGGTGGTACTTGTCTCAATGTAGGATGTATTCCTAGCAAGGCCATGCTGGATAGCTCTCACCAATACCATGATGCGGTTCACAAGTTTGCTGACCACGGTATTCAAGTGGGAACCCCAAAAATTGACTTTAAGCAGATGGTTGCTCGCAAACAAAGCGTTGTGGATCAAATGACAAAGGGGGTTGACTTCTTAATGAAAAAGAACAAAATTGATGTTTTCACAGGCACTGGGTCATTCGTCGATGCAAACACACTCCAAATTGACGGGAAAAAGAAAGAAAAAATTTCAGCTAAAAACATTGTAATTGCCACTGGTAGTAAACCCAGTTCATTGCCTGGAGTTGATATAGACAAAAAACGAATCATTACCTCTACAGAAGCCCTCGAATTAAAGGAAATTCCAAAACACTTGATTGTTATTGGCGGTGGTGTAATCGGACTTGAGTTGGGATCTGTGTATCACAGACTTGGTGCGGAGGTTTCTGTTGTTGAATATGCAGACAGTTTAATTGCTACTATGGATCGTGGTCTTGGAAAGGAGATGGCTAGAATTTCTAAAAAACAAGGTATAAAAGTTCACCTTAATCACAAGGTAACAGATGTCTCTGCTAAAGGCAAAAAAGTTACGGTGAAAGCGGAAGGGAAAAAAGGAGAAATCGTTTTAGAAGGCGACTATTGTTTGCTTTCTGTCGGTAGACGTCCATACACAGATGGTTTGTCTGCAGAAAAAGCAGGCGTAAAAATAGACGATCGTGGTAGAATTGAGACCAATGATCACTTACAAACCAATCAACCTCACATCTATGCAATAGGAGATGTTGTCAAAGGAGCA
Organism: Bacteroidota bacterium; assembly: GCA_024645005.1. Taxonomy (GTDB): domain Bacteria; phylum Bacteroidota; class Bacteroidia; order NS11-12g; family UBA9320; genus UBA9320. The sequence continues at coordinate 20,428 of JAHEGS010000014.1, read as the reverse complement.
ATGCTTGCCCATAAAGCTGAAGAAGAAGGCGTTATGGTAGCTGAAATCATCGCTGGTCAAAAACCTCATATCAACTATAACCTTATCCCAGGTGTGGTATACACATGGCCTGAAGTTGCTGGAATCGGTCAAACAGAAGAGCAATTAAAAGTGGATGGGAAAAAGTATAAAGTAGGACAATTCCCATTCAGAGCAAATGGAAGAGCTGTTGCAGGAATGGATATTGATGGGTTTGTGAAAATTCTTGCCGATGCTGAAACAGATGAAGTTTTGGGAGCACACATGATTGGACCACGAGTAGCAGACATGATCTCAGAAATTGCCGTAGCTATGGAATTTAGAGCAAGTGCTGAGGATATTGCTCGCATATGTCATGCACACCCCACTACAAGTGAGGTAACAAAAGAAGCAGCTTTAGCTGCTACCGATAACCGTGCACTGCACAGTTAGTCTTTAAAATTTTCTTAGGATTTCGTTTAACGTCTCACTAGGACGCATCGCATTACTGGTTTTTATTTCATCAGGGAAATAGTACCCGTCAATATCGGTGCTATTGCCTTGAACCTCGATAAGTTCTTCGTTTATCCTCTGTTCATTACTTCCAAATAATTCAGCAATTTTTCCAAATTTTGAACGTAAATCCGTATCCTCATTTTGATTGGCTAAAGCCTCAGCCCAATACATCGCTAAATAAAAATGAGAACCTCTGTTATCTAACGACCCAATTTTACGAGCGGGTGATTTATCATTTTCTAAAAATTTCTCCACTGCCTCATCCAATGCATCGGCCAACACTTTCGCTTTTGGATTATCAAATACGCTACTTAAATGTTCCAACGATGCTGTCAATGCCAAGAACTCACCTAGTGAATCCCATCTCAAATAATTGTCTTCCACAAACTGATCTACGTGCTTCGGAGCACTTCCTCCAGCACCTGTTTCAAATAAACCGCCACCATTCATCAAAGGAACAATACTCAACATCTTAGCACTTGTTCCCAACTCAAGGATAGGGAATAAGTCCGTTAAATAATCTCGCAAAACATTTCCTGTAACAGAGATGGTGTCTTCTCCTTTTTTAACACGATCTAAGGTATATAATGTTGCTTCGTATGGACTCATAATTTGAATATCCAGCCCTGAAGTATCATGGTCTTTGAGGTATAGATTAACCTTTTTAATCAATTCTGAGTCATGCGATCGATCTTTGTTTAACCAAAATATAGCCGGCCAGTTTGTTGCCCTTGCACGATTAACGGCTAGTTTCACCCAATCGCGAATAGGGGCATCTTTCACTTGACACATTCTCCAAATGTCTCCTTCTTCTACTTCATGAGACAATAGAATAGTTCCACTTTCATCGACAACTTGAATTTCTCCGTCTTTTTCTATTTCAAATGTCTTATCGTGACTACCATACTCCTCCGCTTTTTGAGCCATAAGTCCAACGTTGGGTACAGTACCCATAGTAGTCGGATCAAAAGCACCATTTTCTTTACAAAAGTCAATTGTTGCTGCGTAAACAGGAGCATAACTACTATCCGGAATGACCGCAACAGCATCTTGAAGTTTCCCTTCTGCATTCCACATCTGACCACTTGTACGAATCATGGCTGGCATACTAGCATCAATGATTACATCACTGGGTACGTGTAGATTAGTAATTCCTTTATCACTATTCACCATGGCTAAATCAGGTCCATTTGCAATCGCTGCCTGAATATCTGCTTCAATAGCCTCTTGTTGATCTTGAGGAAGAGATTGGATGCTGGTTAATAAATTTCCAAAACCGTTATTTAAGTTGACACCCAGTTTAGAGAATGTTTCTTGATACTTTTCAATCAGATCTTTAAAATAAACAGAAACAGCATGACCAAAAATAATCGGATCTGAAACCTTCATCATAGTCGCTTTCATATGAAGTGAGAATAAAATGTTTTTGTCTTTTGCTTTCTGAACGGACTTTTCTAAAAATGACAACAACATTTTTTTGCTCATGAAAGTTGCATCAATGATTTCACCCTCAAGAAGAGGTGCATCAGACTTCAACAAGGTTTTATTTCCATTCTTATCCATATGATGAATAGAATAGATGGTGTCTTTTGATAAGGTCACCGACTTCTCATTGCTTCTAAAATCCCCCTCCTGCATTGTTGCCACATAGGTCTTACTATCAGAACTCCACTTACCCATTCGATGAGGATTTTTCTTTGCATAATTTTTTACTGCTCTGGGAGCTCTTCGATCAGAGTTTCCCTCTCGAAGTACAGGATTTACTGCACTTCCCTTCACCTTATTATACTTTGCTGCAATTTCTTCTTCTTGAGCATTAGCAGGTTGATCTACGTAATTAGGCACGGGGTACCCCTTGCTTTGTAATTCAGCTATAGTTTCTTTTAACTGAGGCACAGAAGCCGAAATATTAGGTAGTTTGATGATGTTAGCATGAGGTGTTTTCGCTAATTCTCCTAATTCTGAAAGGTGGTCTCCCACACGTTGTTCAGGTGATAACAATTCTGGGAATTGACTCAATACCCGACCAGCCAATGAAATATCTCGTGTTTCTACTTCTATTCCAGCTGCTGCGGTATAGGCTTGAACAATAGGTAAAAATGAAAAAGTGGCTAGCATTGGAGCCTCATCTGTCTTGGTATATATAATCTTTGCTGACATCTCAAATTATTGAGGTGCAAATTTAACCTAATAATGAAGGCCTACAATCGATTAGCTCATCATTATGTAAAAAAAGAATTATTCCAGTTTATAGCTTAAGAAGTTAGCTTTTTTAAACTGGATCTTTTAAACTAGAGCCTTGCCCAATGCCGAATCATAATCCGCTTTCCAATCGGTTATTGAACCCCAATTGGATTGATCAACGGATATCTCTCCAGATGTCACCTCACCAAGCACTGTGTGCGGGATGGTAATCATGGATTTCACCCGTTCAACCTCATCTTGATTGACAGATATAATCACTCTACTTTGAGCCTCTCCAAACCAAAATGAATCACTTCTTAAATTGGATTCATCTTTAACTACTGAAAATCCAAGATTACTAGATATTCCACTTTCAAGCAGAGCAATGTAAAGTCCCCCTTCAGAACAATCATGGGCAGATTTAACAACTCCCTTCTTAATCAAATTCAATAAATTATCTTGAAGAGCGGCCTCAGCATCTAAATCAAAGTAGGGGCATGGAGAATTCACGATATTATGATAGTTAACGAGGTATTGTGAAGAGCTAATATCATCTTTATTCTCTCCCAACATGATAATCACATCGCCTTCATTTTTAAAGCCGAGAGTGGTGATGTGTTTTTCATCATCAATAATCCCTATCATGCCAATAGTGGGTGTAGGAAAAACGGCATTCCCCTTACTATCTTGATTGTAAAAACTCACATTTCCGCCAGTCACAGGAGTTTGAAACTTTTCACAAGCAGCTTTCATTCCCATAATGGCATTTTTAAATTGCCAATAAACTCCTTTATCATAAGGATTACCAAAATTCAGACAGTTGGTAACTGCACTTGGGGACCCACCACTACAAACAATATTTCTAGCAGCCTCACTTACTGCAATGGCTGTTCCTTTTTCTGGATCAGCCCACACATATCGAGAGTTACAATCCGTGGTGAGAGCTAAGCTTCTATCTGTATCCCTGATTTTAACCACGGCCGCATCACTTGAACCATTGGTTCCTTGATTGATCGCACCTACCATAGAATCATACTGCTCATAGACCCATTTCTTAGAGGCAATATTGGGCAGTGTGCTGATGAATTTAGCAACAGCTAACAAATCGCTTGGTTGATCAACATCGTTGATATTAAAGGCGTTATTTTTTGCATAGTAAGCTGGTTCTTCCCATTCTCGATGATACACAGGGGCTCCTCCACCTAAAGCTAAACTTTCAGCAGGGATTTCTGCCTTTTTCTCCCCGTCCATCCAATATTCTACATTCCCTGTATTAGTCACCTCACCAATGATGTTGTAAGTTAAATCCCACTTTTCAAGTATTTTTTCGATTTCATGTTCTCTGCCTTTATGCACCACAGCCAACATTCTCTCTTGACTTTCAGAAAGCAAAATTTCCCAATCTTTCATGTTTGGTTGTCGAAGAGGAACTTTACTTAAATCGATTCTCATACCCGTTTCCGACTTGGCACTCATTTCGGCAGTAGAGCAGGTTATCCCGGCGGCTCCCATATCCTGAAGACCTACAACTGCTCCCGTTTCAATGATTTCCATAGTCGCTTCAAGGATTAATTTCTCCCAGAATGGATCACCCACTTGTACAGCTGGCAAATCATCCATAGCATCTTCACCAATATCTTTACTAGCAAAAGCGGCACCAGCAATGCCATCTTTACCTGTAGCTGCTCCAAAAATATATACTGGATTTCCTTCACCTTCTGCGATTGCACTTACTTCACCTCCAACCTTCATGATCCCAGCACTCATGGCGTTAACTAGAATATTTGTTTCATAACAATCATCAAAATAAACCTCCCCACCTACGGTAGGAATTCCAAAACTATTTCCATAACCACTTATACCGTGAACAACCCCTTTTACAAGCCATTTGGTTCGGTCAGTTTCTATATTCCCAAAACGCAACGAATTCAATTGAGCAATAGGGCGAGCTCCCATGGAAAATATATCTCGATTGATTCCTCCCACGCCTGTTGCAGCTCCTTGATAAGGCTCTAAAGCACTTGGGTGATTGTGGCTTTCAATTTTAAAACAGCATGCTAGACCATCTCCAATATCCACCAACCCTGCATTTTCTTCTCCCGCTTCTGCCAACATCATAGGTCCCTCTTTAGGCAACTTTTTGAGCCATACAATGGAGTTTTTGTATGAACAATGCTCGCTCCACATGACCGAGTAAACACTCATCTCTGTGAAATTGGGCGTTCTACCTAAAATCTCCTCGATCTTTTTGAACTCCTCTGCTGACAAGCCTAGTTCTTGTGCCTGCTCAACAGTAGCTAAATTGGGTGCTGCATTCATGGATTGATATCTATGGTGCGAATGTAGTATGAGGCATTTATTTACACCAATACTGGGTATAAAATGTGAGGAGAGAATCTCATTTGGTTGATATCTATTTTTTATCCTAATTTCGCAGTCAATAAAGGGGTGCTTTTTGCAGATGCAAATGGCTGAGATGATACCCGAGTTGATTGAAATAAAATCAACGAGACCTGATGTAGATAATGCTACCGTAGGAATTATAAATTACACCACTTGTATCTCTCAAGCTCCTGTGAATAAAATTAAAACAGGAATGAAAAAATTTACAACCATCTTATTTTTAGCCATGACATCTGTATTTAGTTATGGTCAAAACGTCTATTCTGCTCAAATCAAAAATATGCAAAACTTTGAATCAATCGGTTCAGCATTTGTTCAACTAGCAGATAGCAAAAACAACTATTCTGCGTATTCAACTCCCAATGGATCTATCAATATTACAGACGTGATACCCGGCAAGTACAGAATTACCATCAGTCATATTGGATACAAGATTTACCGTGATTCTGTAGACTTATCCCTCAACCGTTCAGGTAAGGTATTCTTTTTAGATCCTGAGATGAATTTCTTAGATGCAGCCATCATAACGAGTGTACGAGCCAGTGAATACAACCCAACAACATTTACCAATCTAGATAAAGAAAAGATTAACCAATTTGATCAAAGCAAGGATTTCCCATTTTTGCTCAATATGACACCCAGTACTGTTATCTCATCTGATGCTGGCAATGGTATCGGTTATACTGGAATACGCTTACGTGGCATTGACCCTACACGTGTGAATGTAACTGTGAATGGTATCCCAATTAACGATGCAGAAAGTCAAGGGATGTATTGGGTAAATATGCCTGATATCGCTTCCTCCACCGAAAGTGTTCAAATACAAAGAGGAGTCGGAACAAGTACGAATGGAGCGGCCGCTTTTGGTGCAAGTGTAAACATCCGAACAGCAGACTTGTCCCAAAAAGAGTTTACACGTATGACTTTAGGTGCTGGTAGTTTCAATACCCAAAGACTATCGCTCGAATATGGTACTGGACGTTATAAAAACAATTGGGCATTTCAACTTCGAGGAAGTCTCATCAACAGTGACGGATTTATCGATCGTGCTAACACGAACTTACGATCAGCTAACCTAACTGCAGCAAAATACTGGGATAAGTCGGTTTTTAAAACCAATATCATGTTGGGTGAAGAACGTACATACCAAGCTTGGAACGGGATACCTCAGCCTAAATTCAAGGGTGATATTGCCGAATTGAACCGATACATTTCGTCATTATACATCGGTGGAGATGACTTATCAAATCTCCAAAATAGTTCAAGTAAAACCTATAATTCATACACCTATGAAAATGAGGTCGATCAATACAATCAAAATCATTATCAATTCTTTTTTGACCATTCATTCTCCAAGCACTTGAAATGGAACTCTGCAGCTTATGTAACAACAGGCAAGGGATACTTCGAACAATTTAAGGCAGGTGAGGATGTAGCAGACTACGGTATCGATAGCATACACCCCAGCGGTGATACTTCTACTAGTGCCGATATTGTAAGAAGAAGATGGTTAGACAACACGCTCATTGGAGGTCTAACTAGCGTTCACTTCCAAAAAAATAAACTGGATCTGACCGCTGGTGTGGGATATAACTCATACCAAGGGGATCACTTTGGTGAGGTAATCGCCACTCAATACACGAGCTATGAAGGGATAAAGACGCGTTATTATGACAACCCCGCTACAAAAACAGATGGAAATGCCTATATAAAAGCAAGTTACAACTTCCGAAATTTCATTCCATATGTTGATTTACAATACCGATTAATTGATTACACATTTGAAGGTTTAAACGATAGCCTTAATTTTTCAAATCAAACTGTTGACTACGGTTTTTTCAATCCCAAATTAGGATTTACTTACCTGCATAATCATTCTACTTTTTATAGTGTATATGCAATTGGAAATCGAGAACCTGTTCGAGATGACTTCAGAGATAATAAACCGACTGCATGGCCTCAACACGAACAGCTGAATAACATCGAGATCGGATATAAATACCAGAAAAATAGGAAACAGTTTAATATCAATTTCTATGACATGCAATACACCAATCAACTAGTGCTTACTGGTGCAGTGAATGATGTAGGTGAAGCGATCAGAACCAATGTGGATGAAAGCTATCGCCGAGGTGTTGAAGTAGAATTCCAATATCCCCTATCCGATAAATTGCAAGCTGGGGGTAATTTCACTTTCTCTGAAAACAAGATTAGAAAGTTTACAGAGTATGTAGGTGAATGGTCTGCACCCTACGGAATTAGAGATCGAGAATATGAAAATACCGATATCTCATTTTCTCCTAATTTAATAACTGCTGCTGTATTAAGCTACAAGGTCAATCCCAAATTCACACTGACATCACAAGCCAAGTATGTTGGAAAACAATACTTGGACAACACGCAAAGTGATGAAAGAAGTCTAGATGCCTTCACAAATATTGATTTGTCATTGAGTTACCAAACCAAAGAAATCCCAGGAATTAGTCAATTTACACTCGGTTTATACGTCAATAATGCACTGAATCAGTATTATGCCCCAAATGGCTATACATTTAGTGGATTCATTGACAACCAAAGGCAAGATTTTAACTATCTATATCCAATGGCTGGACTAAACTGGATGATGAAATTGAGCATGACGTTATAGGATAGATTCACCGTCTAAATTGGTGGCTAATACCTCGCTCATATAATCAAAAAAAGGGCGAACAGCTAGGTATGTTTTGTGAACTTCGTCCACAAATGAGGCATCCAAAACTTGTTCATCTGTGAACTTACGCAGAACATACCATTGTTTCTTTCTAATCCAATGAATGTTGGGGTGGTCTTTGTCAAAACCTCTTGGAGCTGTAGCAACCCCCTCTCCAATCAATTCTCCAAAGTAGTTCTTAAAATCGGATGCATCAACGATGGTGTTAATCGTATCATCCGTTTCAAATTCTTTGCGTATTCGGAATGTATCCTCTTTATTTGGGCCATAAAATCCACCTCCGATGAAGGTGTTTCCTGGTTGAAAACTAAAGTAATAGCTCCCTCTACGTTCTTCACCCAAACGCTTAAAATAACCACTAATATTCGATTTATACGGAGACTTATCCTTGCTAAATCGTACATCTCTATTTATTCGAAATAATTTTCCTAACTCAATACTGTCAGTAAGGTTTAATCTCGATTCCATATCATTGGAAAAATCAACAATATTTTGCCTTACGTTGGCATAGGATTTTTTATTTTCATGAAACCAAGGCCGATTATTATTTTGTGCTAAAAGCTTAAAAAAAGAAAATACTTCAGGTTCAATCATCATGCATTCAAAGATGCAATTATTTATTCGTAACCTTTCAATCGATTAGTTTTTTCAATTCTATTAAATTTCGGTTATTTGCACCCTGCTAATAAGCAAGTTATCGGGATGTAGCTTAGTCCGGTTAAAGTGCTGGTCTGGGGGACCAGAGATCGGAGGTTCGAATCCTCTCATCCCGACAATAGAAGTCTGGTTCATGAAATGAATCAGACTTTTTATTTGACAGCGAGTCAAACTTTGAGTTTGAATGAGATGGTAAATAAAAAGAATGATAGCAATGAACGAGCTTCAAACGATATATTGCAATACCTCACAAAGGGAAATCAGGATCTAGAAAGAATACTCTTATCCTGACTGAAAATGTATACTTTGAAATGACTATCCTATTGGAGTGTATATCGAATAGAAACTCCAAAATCAGTTAATGCAGACGGGAATGAATTACTTGTAACCGGATCATTCGAATTTCGATTATAGAACATTCTGAAATTCAATGCATCGTTAATCTTATAATCAACAGATGGTCTAATACTCACTGTTCTGATACCCGCAGTAGGAATGTAACTATCCTCTCCGTTATTCCCCTCTAGGGTTCGAACTATAGTTATCCCATCACGAATTGAAAAATCAAAACGCACGTTCAAGTCATTTCTTAGAATAATTCTACTCCCATTCATCTTAATTGGCAGCCGTAAGCCCGATTTTCGGTATCCAGCACCAATCACAATTTCTTTGTTTCGAACCTCTACCATTCGAGCAGAAATCACATTCAGCTGAAGGTTTCGAGATACTTTATACTCAAATTTTGCTGTCAACCCTTCTTTGGTTGTAACATCAATTCCAATCAACGGAGTTAATCGTTCTATGATAGATATCCCACTATTGAAACGATATTGCGTTTCGAGATTAGACCCTCGCTCCAAGGTATCAACACCATACAGTGGCGGTTGCTGAAATGAACTAATATTTAACGTACTTGAGTAACCATGAGAAATAGAAATATTACTAAAAATATCTTTGAACATTTCCAATTGTGTAAGTCCATTGTAACTCACCCTCCAATTGGGAATGGGTAAATTTTTGAATGGGTTTAATGACGAGGTACTTGCATTTTTACCACTATACGCAGCAATGAAAGCGTGAGTGAGCACTTCCTGATGTTTGTTGCTAAAGCCAATAGGGAATCCGGTACTATCATCGACCACATTCAGCTGATTTTCATATCGATCTGCGTATGCACCATTACCTGTAAACTCTCTGGCCTGAAGTCGTTGAGCAATCGTATATCGGTTATTCTTAAACTGGTCGAAAGCGGCAGAAGAGTAGTCATCATTCAACTTATCAAACATGGTACTCCATGTACCAAATGAAGTTGTAAATGTCCCCACTTCTGTGTAGAACACATCATCAAAATTGCCTTGTGATTGAGAGTACCTATAATTACTCGTCACATTAAAACTTTGTCTTTTATTGAAGTTTACACTTATTCTGAATCCTTTAATGGGTTCGAGTGTGGCAGATCCGTTGATATCAACTGAACTCAAATTCAGATAACGAGCGATTTGGTTGGTATCTGTAGTTAGATAACCATTGGCAGCAATGGTATTTCTGAATGATTCATCTTGAGCTCCAAAAATGAAAGGAAAACCAGGTGTATTTTTATCAAAGTTTTGACCAAATAAATCAATAGATGGTGTAAATCCCGGAAGTGTTGTACCATCCGTAAATGTGGCTCCAAACTGAGCTTGTTTGAGCATCATAATCATTTTGAATAATGAACGAGTTGTGGAACTCATTCCTTCTTTTTTCTCCTCCTTATCTTCGCCATCCTCATCCAAGTCCTTAGCCAATTTTCTTCGTGGCGGAGGTCTATTAATTTTCTTTAAGAATGGGACCTTATTGTATAAAGAAACAAAATTCAGATTACCATTGAGAGCAACTGATCGAGAATTTTGAATCGTGTTTCCTAGAGACCTTGATGCTGGTGGAGCATTTTGCCATTCATAACTCGCACTATACTTGGTGGTAAGTTTAGTCCAATCCAAGATTTTAATTTTTCGAAGTGGTAGCGTATAGTTTACATTCACCTTTTGATTAAAATCGTTTAATTGACCTAGAGACCAAAAACTCTCCCACAATGAATCTCTTTTTTCTTGAGTATTTAGTGCCCCAAACGGCTCTTCAACCCATGAATTAGCTGTACTTGCATAGTCTACAACAAGACTCTTCGTCAAATTCCATTTCCAACCATATACTCTTCCAATACTGAATGTCTTATCAAATAAAATAGGCACAATGGACTTAAAATTATCATTATCCCGATTTTTCATTTCAGCATATCTTCGATTTACATCTGTTCTAAAGTTAATGTTACTTGGACCTAAGCCAACATTAAAATCACGTATAAGTGGATACTTTCTTAATTTTGAATTCTTTCTAAACGGCTGCCATGACTTCGTCTTTTTGCTAAAGTTATAACCTAGAGAGGACTTGTAAGTTCTTGCATCATTTCTCTCAATCACCTGACTTCGTCTAAACAACCGTTGATATGAAAAGGAATAATTCCAATTTTCAATATCATAAAAATGAGTTTTCCGCCCAGATGATGCCGTACGATTCTTCTTGATGTTTGTGAAGTTGAGACTATATCTTGAGGTATAATCTTGAGCAGCAGTTCTGATTTGCTCTTTTTCTGCTGCACTTTCTGCATTATTGATGGCAGTCCGCAATAGAATATCGGGGTTGAGAGGATAAAATTTTGGATTGATAATATTCTCATTGAATCCAATAAACATAGGCACAGTTATTCCTGAACTCTCAGGGAAAAACTTTCCTAATTCAATGTTTGAAGAAATATCATACTGAATCTGTTCATTCAAATTTCGTTCGTTAAGTTTTTTGTCAATGGCTCCAAATCCGATAGACTGGTAATTCCCTGAAACTGTAACATTAGCAAAATCTGCCAACTTAGCTACCATACGAGCATTCGCAGCATATCCACCTTTATTCGCAAAATCCACAAGTCGTAACTCATTGAACCATGCCTCTGCACATAAATCTGAAGTGGAACTGGTTGCTGAATTTTTTATTCCTATCAGAATCGTTCTTACGTTACTCAAGTCAGGTAAACCAACAATGCTTATGCTATGCCCGTTCGGTAATTGTTCTGAGTAATATCCATTCGGATTATCTATTTGATTAAGTTGTCGGTTTAATTTCAGCTTATAAAACTCCTCTAAATCAACAATAAATTCATTGTCCTTTGGCCAAATTGCACTTGGCTCTGAACTGCCATTAGGGGTAATTTTTAGTGGCACTTCATACTGATAAAAATTGTTTTCAAGGTCTGTACCAATTCGCATTATGGCAATAGCATCTCCATCTTGAGCATTATTGGATTCTGCATGTACAAACATTTTAAGTGTTTTGTAATTTCGGATATCAAAATCAAGCGTACGGTATGCTCCTCTGGCATCCTCTCTTCCTAAATTACATACCGCTATGGAAAGCGATTGTTCATTTTGTTCAACATTCCCTTGTTGAGTAGGATCGATCTCTCTACTGAAATCTGGAGGCACCTTGTAAGGTATTGGACTTCTTCGGCCATTTTCATTGATATTTACTGTAGAAACAACCAATTCAGAATCGTCATTAGGGTCTACAGGTGGCCCTACCCTCGGTGGGAATTTTAACGTATTGAGATACCTTCTCCAATCTGCCCGAACCAATTGAAGATTACCAAATCTCAATACCACACTATCCTGGAATCCTTTCAAATACATCCGCATAAAACGAATCGATTTAAAATCTTGAATCCCTCCCACCTTTTTCTCATACTGACGAATCGGAATTTTCAGCTGATACCAAGTCACATCATTGGGAAGTTCACCTGGGTCTATCTGATTGGCTTCCACTTGAATTGAGTCTGTAACATAGTTTTCACCAATCTTCATTCGACCAGGATCAATATCTATACGGTATTGGAAATATTCCTCATTTAGGTTCACCGTATAATCCTGATTGATATCCTCGTCATTTGGAATTGTATTCGATGATTTAGGAGAGCCGTCATCCAATTTGTCTAAGGTTGAATTCCCTTCAAATCCGTTGTATTTTTTGTAACGATCCAAGACAAGTGCGTTCTGCCCATCATAAATAGGGTCTCTAGGAAATATGTAATTATCTCCTGATGGGTCAGCTTCTGCCAATTGATAAGCTTTTGAAGTTCTGCCGAATTTCGTTTCAATAGCTGCTAAATAATTTTTAAGTAATAGACGTTCAACATCGTCATTCATCCCATCCAACCCAATATCCTGGGCTGAACGAGCTGCAGGATTATTATCAAACGCTTTATTGATTATTTGTCCAGTTGGTGTTAGGGCATACTCTCCCGTATCTACTCCATAATTGCCATCTGGTATTGGCAATCCATTCTCTGCCGATCGTTTTCTATCTACAATGATATCTTCCGAAACACTACCGAGGTTGATATAAAGCTGTCCAGTGCTGTGTTTCGTTTGATTGTATTTGGAGTATACAAATGGATCCATCAACCAAATTTCGATATAATCAATATTGGTCGCTTCAAAGTCATTGGTCTCTATCCTCCTCATTATTCCCCCCCAATTTTCTTCAGGATTGGATAATTTTCCATTTTCTAAAAGATCTTCGGTATTAAAGTTGTACTGCCCACGCTCTCTTGGATAGTAACTTAAATCTAACGTGGGTATTTGTTGTGGCTGACCTTGTTGAAGTTGTAAATTTGGGAAAATTTCTCGTTGAACAATGGTTCTTACCCAGTGACTAGACATTTCAGTGGTTGTAATATTAGTCGGAGTTTGTCTTGAAGAACTCTGAAAAATTGGATCAATATTATACCATGCTAAATTGGCTCTTTTAGAATTGTAGCTGCTATCGGCGTTCAGTGGATTTGATGTTTCTGGGAATAAATCGGGTTGTCCTTGTGGGGTACTTGCCATATGCCAGCTCCGAACATATTTGAGATCATAAGGAGTTTCGGCTCCTTCAAAATCGTCAATGTATGAAGTACCCTTGTCTCCTTGTGTTTTAGCCTTGTGAGGTATCAAATGAGCAAACTCGCCTGTAATACTGACCGTCGATTTCTCTTTCGTTTCTATAAAGGGGATCTTATCCACCATTCGAGTTAAAAATCGAGACTCGGTGTTGTATGAACCATCAAACCCCCAAATGGAATTTCGGAGCGGTTCTTCTCCGATATTGACCTTGTTTGTTAATGGTCGTTCAGACATGTGCATAAAGGTGGCCCCTAATAAAAGTTTATCTGAATGCTTATAATCCAAACGTGTCCCCACCAATGATTTTTGTTGGATATTGATTAACGAATTGCTCTCACAAGTAGCTTTAATAGCTGCACCAGAATTCAAAATTCCTTGATTAATAATCTTAACCGTACCCATCTGATAATCTACAGTATAATCCGATCCTTCATTCAAAGCGTTACCATTGGCCGTAACGCGAACTGAACCTCTAGATATATTGTAACACTGAAGTCTAATTTGATCTGATGAAGACCCTTTGAATGTACCTCTTAAAAAGAACTTATTGTGCTTTAAATCTTGTTCTGCATTCCACTTAGTCGTTTGATAGAGGGAGTCAAATACATAATAATCTGCTTCTACTTGATCATTAAACTTGGCTCGAAGAAAATCCCCAAATGGCTCTCTAACTGGAAAAATTATCCTTCCTTTTACAGCGTCAATAGTTATCCCATCTATTAAATCAAATACCCCGTCTGGCTTTGCTTCTTGCTGTTTGTTGATTTTATCTAAGTTTAATACCGTGATGAGTTGCTTATCTTTAATCGCAGTTTCCGATGGTTCCACAGGTAAGTAATTCAAGTCTGCACCAGATGGATCGTCTGCATAAACTACATTCATTGTAAAATCTTCTCTCTGAAGATTATATGTATTTAATGAATAAATATTCTTCATCATTAGATCCCACGCTGGTAGGTTAGGCTTGATGGTAGAGTGTTTCAATAATTTGAGATTCAAATGGCTATTTGATCCTGTGGTTTGAGGATTATCAATGGTTAAATCCCCCACTTGATAATTGGCCCCGTTAGCTGTGTATTCATAAGCAACCATGAGCACCTCATCGTTATTCAAAGACTGATTGAGGGATATGTAACCTAAAGTTGGATGGAAAGTAAATTCGTTAGCATTCAGTTTTCGAGCATTACTCAAACATTCATAATCTGTTCCCAATTCCAATCGAGAGTCGGTAGGATCACAAAAATCTTGCCCTCTGACAAAATCTGAATATAAATTGGTATGACTGTTATCTGGGAACTGGTTGCCATTGCCTAATACCCAGGAACGATATACATTGGATTCATTCTCACCTAAATCCATAAAACCCATAATATTTCGAGAATTCCCAACAGCATTATTTCGATTCGTCACCCAAACCTCAACATAATTTATTTGAACACTAGATGTAATTATGGGAATACGCGAAAGAGCATTGTCATAGTTATCAGCAAAGTAATGAGATAAAAAGTAATGTCTATTCACATCATAATTGTGGGCTTGAATATCATAATTACTTACTTGAGCACCACCCGTCACCTCAGTTTCTTTAGTTTCACCTTTATCCTGAGTTGCAATCACTGCAACTTTCAATTTGCCAAATTGCAATTGTGTTTTTATCCCAAATAGATTTCTACCTCCTTGGATTAGGCTTCCATTTAGTGGTAAGCTCACATTCCCCAGCTCAATATTTTTGATGATATCATCCTCTCCACCTCCCCAATTGAGTTTCATTTGATTTTCAAACTCAAATGTTGCCTCCGTATCATAGTTCCAATTCAATTTTAATCGATCTCCGATCTGACCGGTCACGTTGAGCTGCATTTTCATGCCAAAATCAAATTGACCGTTTCGCTGTTGACGAATAGCATACGTGGGGTTTTCTACTTTATTAAATCGACCTCCAAATGTGACTTCTGCACTACCTGTGGGCTTGATATCAATAATTCCACCACCAAATACCTTGTCAAATATTTCTGGCGTTACTGCTATTTTAGGAATAATCCCACCGCCTTTTACATATTTGTCAGCATTACTTTTCTTACGATAATATGCCTCCCGATCTTGTCTTTCTTTTGCTCTGAGATACTCTCCCAATGATAGTACTTTTGGAGTGCCTACTGGCTTACCTCCAATCGTTAAAATTTCAAGATAATCCCCTGTTTTGGCATCATACTTATAGATGGTTTTGATATTAGGAGGGTCCTTAAAATCGATATTCGACTTCGTCCTTTCACCGCTAGATTTTGACGTACTATCGGTTTGAGCAGAGACGGATAATCCTACTAAAAGAGAGACGCACAAAAGCACAAGAGCCTTAAATCCTCTAGGAATACTTGCTATAACTATGTTACTTTTCAAAAGTTTAATGCCAAACTTATGGAATGGAGTAGGGGTCTTCTTATAGGCTATTCTCTTTTTTAAAAGGAGTACAAATTTACAATAATTGCAGTGATTTTTTAATTAACTCCTCTGTTGTCAAATTATTGCCCGATTCTTTCGTTATTCTCATCAATATTTTATTGACCGATTGTTTTGCAAAACCAAGGGCAATTAAAGCTTCCAATGCCTCTTCCATAGCTTGACTTCCACCCGTGAGTTGATATGCTGCATCCGTTCCAATTCCTCCTAGTTTATCCTGCAACTCTACAATCAATCTTTGGGCAGCTTTAGGGCCTATCCCTTTAATGCTTTTGAGTACAGCAATATTGGCGTTAGAAATAGCACTAACCACGTCATCTACACTTAAACTACTCAATATCATACGAGCAGTACTAGGTCCTACGCCATTTACTCCAACAAGCTTAACGTACATCTCTCGTTCGTTGGTGGTTGCAAAACCATACAAGGTGTGACTGTCCTCGCGTACAATAAGATGAGCATATATTTTTATCTCATTTTCACTTTTTATTTTTTCAAACGTATTGAGTGTTATGTGAAGTAAATATCCTACCCCGTTAGAATTAATTACAACTTCTGTAGGTGTTATTCGATCTATTTTCCCTGCAATAAAATCATACATCAGTACAAGGATAAGAATCTTCCGAATGCAAAAAAAGTCTTACACCTATAAAATGTCCCTGTTAAATCATTTATTGAACTAATTTTCCTACCAGAGTAATACAAGACCCTTTATGATAATTCATTTTAATTTGCGGGGTTGATTGCTAACAAAAAAATCCGAGTCCATCTAGCCCTGTTTGCTGTTGCATTGTTCTATGCTGGTAATTTTAGTTTTGCTAAATGGGCCATGCCCCAATACATCAGCCCATCGGCATTCATCCTTCTTCGGGTAGGAGCAGGTATGCTTTTCTTCTTAGTTCACTACTTGTTTTTTTCAGAAGAACGAATCGAACAAAGACGGGATTATTGGCAATTGATTGTTGCTACTTTTTTTGGAGTAGCATTCAATATGACTGCCTTTTTTAAAGGGCTATCGATGACCTCATCCATCAATGCATCGGTACTCATGCTTATAGCACCCGTTTTTGTGGTTATCTTCTCGGCTATTGGAAACAAAACTCCGATAAAATCATTGGTTTATGCAGGGATAACCATTGCATTCATTGGAGCTGCACTTTTAGTGGATGTCTTTCATTTTTCTTTGGATGATGAAGGTCTTACAGGGGATATTCTCGTTATGCTTAATGCCATTAGTTATGCCTACTACCTGTACTATGTAACCCAACTTTTGAAGAAATACAACGCCATGACCATTACTACATTTCTATTCGTGTTTGGCTTTTTAATGGTACTGCCAGTTGGTGCTTCTGATTTTATGCAAATTGCATGGGAAACCCTTCCAATAAAAGCCATTTTTGCTATGATTTATGTGATAGTAGGCGTTACCATACTAGCTTATCTTCTCAATGCATGGGCTCTTCAAAACAGCAATTCAACTACGGTAGGCAGTTACATCTATCTTCAACCATTATTAGCGACACTGATAGCAATTTTCCTGGGGATGGATACTCTTTCTATCGAAAAAGTAGGATATGGCCTACTTATTATCGGTGGTCTTTTTTTAGTGAATAAGGGAAGGAATTAAAATGAAAAAAAGATATTAAACCATTGAATTTACTACTTTGTTTAATTTCTAGGTATTTACTAATTACATTTGCCATCATAACATGATACGATCCATGACCGGCTATGGTACAGCCGAGGTACATACTGAAAAATTTAGTGTTAAGGTAGAAGTAAAAGCCCTAAATGGTAAATACCTGGATCTCAACCTTCGTATGCCCCGTTTTTTGATGGCTAAAGAAATTGAAATTCGAAATACCTTTGGTAAGCTTATCGAACGAGGAAGTGCTACCCTATCTATCCATGTTATCAAACATGAAATTGCTGATAACGAAATTCAAATCAATGAATCTCTTGCTAAACAATATTATGCCAAACTGAAATCACTCAGTGAAGAGTTAGAGGCACCCAATCATGATATTTTCAGAATTACAACAGGCATGAATGACGTGATTTATCAAGATCATGAAAATCTTGATTCTGAATTATATGCCCTTGTACTTGAAGTTGGGAAAGAAGCTTTTGAGGAATTTGATGGATTTAGAAAACGTGAAGGGGAAAGTCTATCAAAATTAATTGGGTCATACACACAAACTATTTCTGCTGGAATACCTCGTATTGAAAAACTAGAGCCCGAACGAATAGCAACTACCAAAGAACGTCTGCAAAAGAAATTAAGCCAATTAACAGAGGATGAAGGTTATGATAAAAATCGTTTTGAACAAGAATTGATCTACTACCTCGAAAAATTAGATGTAAGCGAGGAAAAGAATCGTCTACAAGAACACTGTTCTCACTTTTTAAATGCATTGTCAAACAACCCCAAAGGGAAGTCGCTCAACTTTATAGCCCAAGAAATGGGACGTGAAATTAATACACTGGGTAGTAAGGCAAATCATACGGGTATCCAAAAAGAAGTGATTGCTATGAAAGAGGAATTAGAGAAAATAAAAGAACAAGTACTTAATCTGTTATAAATCACATTGAGCAACAAACTAATTATATTCTCCGCACCAAGCGGAAGTGGCAAAACTACCGTTGTAAGGCATCTTCTGGACAAGATAGACCGTCTCGCTTTTTCAGTTAGTGTAACCACACGCCAAAAAAGACCCAATGAAGAAAATGGTAGAGATTATTATTTCTATTCAGAAAATGAGTTTTTAAAAGCCATCAAAAACGAGGAATTCTTGGAATATGAAGAAGTATACAAGGATTTATTTTATGGTACACTCAAATCGGAGGTAGAACGTCTTTGGGCAGAAGGCAAAACCGTCATTTTTGATGTAGATGTTGTTGGCGGACTTAATATCAAAAAGTTTTATGGTGATCAGGCACTAGCCGTTTTCTTGAGACCTCCATCCGTTGACATTCTCATGGAAAGGCTTCGTAAAAGGGAGACTGAGGTTGAGCATCAACTAATGGAGCGAATAGAAAAAGCCAAAAGTGAACTAAATTATGAACATCAGTTTGATAAAGTTATTGTTAACGATGTATTAAATGATACTTTTGAAACTGCAGAAAATTTAGTTGCAACGTTTTTAGAATCAGAAGATTAGAATGAAGGTAGGATTATTTTTCGGGTCATTCAACCCCATACATTTCGGGCATTTAATCATTGGTCAATACATGTTAGATCAAGCTAAGCTCGATGAAATTTGGTATGTTGTGTCCCCTCAAAATCCTTTGAAGAAAGGGAAAGACATTATGAAAGCATCTCACCGACTAAACATGGTAAAACTTGCCATTAAAGGAAATGAGAAGTTTAAAGCTTGTGATGTTGAGTTTGACATGCCAACACCTTCATACTCCTATTTCACTTTAAAAAAATTAAAAGAGCAAAACCCAACTACGGAGTTCCAACTTATTCTAGGTACTGACAATCTTCAACATCTTGAGAAATGGAAGGACCACGAGAATATTCTTATGAACTACGATATTCTGTCTTATTATAGAGACGGGTTCACCGGTGGCGAATTTGCAAAGAATCAAAAAGTTCGGATGATGAAAGGTCCAATGCTCAATATCTCTGCTAGCTATATCCGAGGACTTGTACGCATGGGTAGAAGTATCAAATACCTTGTCCCAGATGAAGTCATGAAATACATGACGACCAAAGTAAAGTAATCAAAGCTTTATTTAGCTTCTACTTCAGATTCTGATTCATCTTTTACCTTTTTCTTCTTCGGTTTTTTCTCCGCTTTCTTTTTATTCTTGTCGGCTGCTTTGTCTGCAGCACTCTGACCAAATATTTTTTCTAAGTCTTCTTTGAATATAACCTCTTTCTCAAGCAGTTGATCAGCAAGTAAAAGAAGCTTATCTTTATTATCTTTCAAAATTTTTATGGCACGTTTGTATTGTTGATCTGTCAGCTTTTTGATTTCTTCATCCATTAAAGCTGCTTGTTTTTCACTAAACGGCTTACTAAAGCTATTATCCATATTGTAATAGGAAACATTACCCACTTTTTCGTTCAATCCATAAATCGAAACCATAGCCATGGCTTGTTTGGTTACTTTCTCCAAATCACTAAGTGCACCGGTCGATATTTTATCAAAAACAACCTTTTCAGCAGCTCTACCACCCAAAGTAGCACACATTTCATCGAGCATCTGTTCTGTTCGTGTAATCTGTCTTTCTTCTGGAAGATACCATGCCGCTCCAAGACTTCTACCTCGAGGAACAATGGTAACTTTCACCAAAGGATTAGCAAATTCACACAACCAACTCACTGTAGCATGACCTGCCTCGTGAACAGCAACTGCCCTTTTTTCATCAGGAGTAATAATTTTGTTTTTCTTTTCAAGTCCCCCAACAATTCGGTCAACTGCATCTAAAAAATCTTGCTTCTGAACGAGCTTTTTGTTGCTTCTTGCTGCAATCAGTGCTGCTTCATTACACATATTGGCAATATCTGCACCACTAAATC
>JAHEGS010000123.1 GCA_024645005.1 Bacteroidota bacterium | reverse complement strand
AAGAGGCAACTGAAGAGGCCATCAAACATGGAAAACATGTAGTAACAGCAAATAAAGCAATGTTAGCAATGCATGGTCAGGAACTGGCTATTTCCGCTGAAAATAATAATGTAAATTTAAGATTTGAAGCCGCTGTAGCTGGCGGTATTCCTGTTATCAAAACGCTCACAGAAAGTCTTGCAGGTAATAATATTAAAAGAATTATGGGTGTAATGAATGGTACCTGCAATTACATCTTAACCCGCATGGAAGATACTGGATTAGCATATGAAGAAATATTTGAAGAAGCCAATCAACTTGGCTTCTTAGAAGCTGACCCGAATTTAGATGTAGGTGGGATTGATGCAGCACATAAATTAGTTTTGTTATCCTCAATTGCTTATGGAACACAGGTTGATTTTAAAGGGGCGATTCTTGAGGGAATTGGTAGAATTACAATAGAAGACATAAGAGCATCTTCTGAAATGGGATACCGCATAAAATTATTAGGCGTATCAACACTAAATGATCATGGATTATCTCAAACTATGAGGCCTTGTTTGGTTCCAGCCGCATCACCATTGGCACAGTTAGATGGTGGTACAAATATGATTATTATAGAGGGTGATGCTGTTGGACAAATTGTATTAAGAGGTGCAGGTGCTGGCGAAGGCCCAACTGCAAGTGCTGTAATTGCGGATATTTTAGACATTGTTCGTGGCATCAATATTCCAGTATTTGGACAACCTGCTCATACTTTAAATAGAGTACCCTCTGTAAACACCTCAGTTGAAAATCCATTTTATTTGCGTCTTAATTTAAAAGATGAGGCAGGTATTTTAGCAAAAGTATCAGCAGCATTAGCGAATTATGGTATTTCGATCGATAGGATCAGGCAAGAAGGTCATGAAACAGACGCCGCCCCAGTAATTATAGTAACACACCCTACTGATCGTGATACTTTAAACA
The DNA here is from genome assembly GCA_024645005.1 of Bacteroidota bacterium. Lineage (GTDB taxonomy): Bacteria > Bacteroidota > Bacteroidia > NS11-12g > UBA9320 > UBA9320. The sequence goes on along the minus strand of JAHEGS010000123.1, from coordinate 4,294 downwards.
AAGCTATATTTGAAATCGAAGAAACTAGTGCCGCAGTAGACACTCCAGTAGTTTTACGTATTGAAGCAGTTTAAATAAATATAACAAAAGTATGTTTTATTTTATTTGTAAAAAAAATAATATAATAGTTTTAATTAAATATTTCACTGATTGTGGATAAATTATGAAAAATATATTTCTAGGCGTTGAACGTTCAATATCTGGTCGCTGTTGGACTGGTCCAAATATTGCGATAGATCGAAAAGCCGAAATGATCATTCAAGAAAATAACTTTTCATCCGCTATGGCCAACGTACTCGCTCGATTAGGTGTTGAAGCTAATCAAGCTAAAAATTACACTCAACCTTCCCTAAGAGACTTGATGCCAAACCCGTTAAAAATATTGGACATGGAAAAAGCAGCATCAAGAATAAATCTTGCAGTAGAAAATCATGAACAGGTTGCAATTTTTGCTGATTACGATGTTGATGGTGCGACGTCTGGGGCACTTTTACATGATTGGCTTACACAATTAGGAATTCTTCCTACGCTATATGTTCCAGACCGAATTGAGGAAGGTTATGGACCAAATGTTGAAGCTATGGAAATGTTATCAAATAACCATGATTTAATCATATGCGTTGATTGTGGCACATTATCGCACGAACCAATAAACAAAATAACAAATACAGATATAATTATTCTTGACCATCATCTTGGAGGAGAAACACTCCCCAATGCATATGCAGTCGTCAATCCTAATAGACAAGACGAAAAAGGTGATTTGTATTATCTGTGTGCTGCAGGTGTAGTATTTCTTACACTTGTAGCAGCCAATTCTATTCTTCGAAAAAAAAATAAACCAACACCAGAATTATTAAACATGTTGGATTTAGTGGCATTAGGCACTGTGGCCGATGTTGCACCTTTAATTGGATTCAATCGGGCTTTGGTAAGGCAAGGATTGAAAATTATGGCAAAAAGACAACGCATAGGACTAAGTGCACTCACTGACGTAGCGAAAATGAATAATGCACCGACACCATATCATTTAGGGTATTTATTAGGGCCTAGAATTAATGCTGGTGGACGTGTTGGTAAAGCTGATTTGGGTATAAGACTCTTAACTTGCAAAGATTACAACGAGGCAAATTCTATAGCTGAGAAACTGAACCAACTTAATGATGAGCGTCGCAACATTGAATCTATGGTACAGTTTCAAGCATTAGAGCAGGTTGAAAAAAGAGGGACAAATAATACTTTAGTCTGGGCAGCTGGTGAAGGTTGGCATCCTGGTGTAGTGGGTATTGTGGCCTCAAGGATTAAAGAAATTACAAATAAACCTACTGTAATCATTGGTTTGGATGAAGATTTAGGTAAAGGATCAGGAAGATCAGTTAGTGGAATAGATTTAGGATCATCTATAGCATCCTTGCAAAGAGAAAACTTGATTACAAAAGGTGGTGGGCACAAAATGGCTGCTGGATTATCCTTGGAAAGAAAAAATTTAGACACAGCCATGTCACGATTAAACGAACTCCTTACAAAACAAGACTCTGAAAAAATTCAGACAAAAGAATTACCATTAGATGGCGCTTTATCAATATCAGCAATTACAATTGATTTACTAGAACAATTAGAAACTGCTGGTCCATTTGGAGCCGGAGCATCTAGTCCGAAATTTGCAATTCCATTTTTGCGTGTAGCTTTTGCAAAAAAGGCTGGTGAAACTCATTTAAGACTAAGATTTATTGATGATTCTGGCAGTACAATTGATGCAATTGCATTTGGAGCTTTTAAAAGTGATTTGGGTGAAACTTTGGTAAACCATAAAGGGCATATTTTTCATATTGCTGGAAGATTAGAAATTGATAATTGGAATGGTCGAATGCGACCAAAACTTAATTTAGAAGATGTTGCGATAGTAAATTAACACGCTTTAATAAAGTGTTTTTACTTCGGAAAAATATTAATAAATTTTTTTCTTTTTTGCAAAATATATCTTGCAAGAGGAAGTTCCTTGGCCTAAACACCGGCTCATCACAGTGCGGTCCCTTCGTCTATCGGTTAGGACGCCAGGTTTTCAACCTGGAAAGAGGGGTTCAATTCCCCTAGGGACTGCCAGTGATGATTTTATCTTCAACTAGGAAACCTTATCTACTGGGACTTTGCCTGAGAAGAATTCATTGAGATTTTTGATTACGCGAAAGCCCATAGCTTCACGTGTTTCATTCGTTGCGCTACCCAAATGTGGCAAAAGTATTGCATTATTACAGTCTAGATAATCTTTATTTAAATAAGGTTCTCCATTGTAAACATCTAAACCAGCAGCATTAATTATATTATTTTTCAAAGCATATATTAATGCATTATCATTCACTACCTCTCCACGTGCTGTATTAATTAAGATTGATTCTTCTTTCATTAAATTCAATTCTTCAGAGCCGATTAAATCACGGTTTTCTACACCCCCAGGACAATGCAAAGATAAGAAATCAATATTAGGTAATAAATCATTTATTTTATCAATTTGAACTGCATTTGTTTGAGAGAGAATTATGGGATCAATTGAAGATCTATTTTGCACTAAAATTTTCATCCCAAATCCATGATGGGCACGTTTTGCAACTTCTTGTCCGATTCTTCCAAAACCAATTATACCAAGTGTTTTTCCAGTCAATTTAGTTCCAACTAAATGTGTTGGTCTCCAACCTTCCCATTGATTAGCACGAACTTCGCGCTCTCCTTCTCCAGCTCGCCTTGCAGCCATCAACATCAAAGTAAGAGTTATATCGGCAGTACAATCAGATAGAACATCAGGAGTATTAGTTACAGTAATCCCCGAAGATTGTGCTGCTGATATATCAATATGTGCATACCCAACACCATAGTTGCCCAATATTCGAGTTCGTATATCTGTAGTTTCAAAAATCTTTTTTGGCATTATATCAGTAACGGTTGGCAATATTGCATCATATTTTTTTAATGCTTCGCAAAAATCATTTATGTTAAGCGCTGTATCAGTATCATTAAATGTAACATCGTAAATTTCTGAAAGTTTTATTTCCACTTTCTCTGGCCATCGCCTTGTTAACAATATTTTTGGTTTTCCCATTGAAATCTCCGATGTCATCACACTGTAAATATTCTATATCAAAAGACTTTTATTACTTATTCGCAAGAATATAATAAAAACAATAGTGAGGAAATTTTTGATTCAACTTGATAGAACATTTTTCAAACATCCATTTTCCCTTAATGACATGCCTTGCCCAAGACTTTTAATCGCCAATAATTATATGGAAGCGGAGTTATAAATCCAGCAAATAGCATAAAAGGTATTATAGACCATTTTAAAATTGCCCCACCAGTCAATATAACATCTGTAATGTTCATTGCAGCTTCCATGGCAATCATAGATATTAATGACATACCAATTGCTGTTTTGAATGCTAAACTCAAAAACATCTGTCTCGAAAGAATTATTGTTTCAAGTATAATCGACGTAATTAATCCATTAATAATTGCAAGACACATAATGGCCCAAACTGGCCAACTAATTTCCATAAATTGAAAGTAAGCAATTGTTCCAAAATCTCCTAAACTACACCCAATTAAACACCAAGAAGTATTGTAAGATGCCGTTTTCCAAGTGCCCCAACAAAACCAATCTATTCTTAAATTCATTATAATTAATTGCCATATTGATATCGTATAAAGATGACCATAAAGTCTCCTCTTACAGGAGAGGCAAGGAAAAAATGAATATTGGAAAAGCAGCATCGCTCTCAGGTTTAACTGTTAAAACTGTACGCTATTACAGCGATATTGGAATTATTAAACCAGATATACATACAAAAACTGGCTACAGGCACTTTTCTAACGATGATGTAGCCAAGCTTCAATTTGTTGGGAAGGCGCGCAAATTTAATTTTGGGATAGAAGAATGTCGAGAATTATTAGCACTTTATGAAAATAAAGACAGGCCCAGTAAAGATGTCAAAAAAATAACTTTAGAAAAAATTCGTGAAATCGATATCAAATTAAGTGAACTAAATAGTCTGAAAGGTCAACTATCTAAACTAGCTTTAATTTGTGAGGGAAATGAAGAGTCTCATTGCCCAATTTTAGATGCTTTATCTGATGGATAAAAAATAATTATTTACAAAAGATATTGTGAGAGCAGTAGACTTGAAATTAAGAATAATGGTAGCGGGACAGGGACTTGAACCCCGGACACGCGGATTATGATTCCGCTGCTCTAACCACCTGAGCTACCCCGCCACAGGGTGCTCGTTGAATATTGGAAACGTAA
>JAHEGS010000010.1 GCA_024645005.1 Bacteroidota bacterium | reverse complement strand
TTACAAAATCTGAATAGGCAGAAGCATGACGTGCTTCATCAGCAGCAATTATTCCATTAATTTTTGCTAACAAGGTATTCCCAGTTTTCTTGACTAGCGTAGCCACTCGTCGATGAGATATATTCGTTGCTAATTCTTGGAAACTCGTATATACAAAATTATTATAAGGGTGGCGACCTGTGCCAATATCAAATCCATCATTTATAAGATGTTGAGTGGTGACTTCCATTTCTCTCATATCGACTCTTCCACACAGAAATAGGTATTTATCTAATAAATCATCCATTGATTTTCCTATTGTGGCCATTACCTCTAATCGTAAGTCATGTAGTTTCATATTGAATGCTAATGTATAAGATTAGGATACGTTTATCTTCCAAATTTGAATATGATATGAATGTATAATAAGTAATTTATCTACTTTATATTCAATTACATTTGTATTAGAATGAAGTTTGAGGATTATCGATTGTCCAAAGAGGTCAAAAATAACTTAGGAGATATGAATTTCCGTCGACCTACCGACATTCAATATCGATGTATTCCCCCAATTCAGAGGGGTGAGGACTTATTGGCTATTGCTCAAACAGGTACAGGAAAAACTGCTGCTTTTGCAATTCCATTGATTGATAAAATTCAGCAAATTAAATTGAAGACTAGAACTAAAAGTAATGCTGTCCGATCTATTGTGATGGTCCCAACCCGTGAATTAGCTCAACAAATCACAAAAGTTTTCAATAAAATTGGAAAAAACACCAAGGTAAAAGCCCTTTGTGTATATGGAGGTGTTGATCAAGATTATCAAATTGATAAATTGATAGAGGGGATGGATGTTATTGTTAGCACACCCGGAAGAATGTTCGATTTGGTAAGTCAAGGGTATTTGAAATTGAACAAAATTGAAACGTTAATCTTGGATGAAGCAGATCATATGTTAGATCTGGGTTTTGCAAAGGATATTAATGATCTTGTAAGAAAACTTCCTAGAAAAAGACAGACACTATTTTTTTCTGCAACGATTAATAAAAAAATCAAAGCTCAGGCATACAAAATGGTGAGCAGTAATGCAATTAAAATTCAAATTTCACCGAAAGATCCAGTCAGTAAAAATGTAAATCATCAAGTCGTCTTTGTAGAGATGGATGATAAGCGTTTTTTCTTACAGCGAATTATTCAGGAAAATGAGGATAAAAAAATACTGGTTTTTGTTCGAACTAAAGTCCGAGCAGAACGGGTTAAAAAAGCGATGGCAAGAGCCATGATCGATACATTAACTATCCATGGAGATAAAGAGCAACAGGATAGAGATATTTCATTATTGGCATTTCAAACAGGGGCATGTTCAATATTAATTGCTACAGATGTAACTGCTAGGGGAATAGATATTGAAGGAGTTGATATGGTTGTCAATTATGATTTGCCCGAAATTCCAGAAAATTATGTTCATCGAGTTGGAAGAACTGGTAGAGGCAGAAATAGAGGTAAGGCGATTTCCTTTTGTGCTAAAGAAGAAGAGGATTATTTATCTGCAATAGAAGAATTTATCACTGTTCCAATTACACGAGGATCAATTACCAAACGGGAATACAATGAGACGATTGAAGATGCTGATGATGGAGCAAACAACTGGAAGCAACTTATTGAACAGAGTAGTCTAAAGCCAAACAAAAAATCAAAAAGAAGTAGTAAGTGATTCCAAAAAAAAATCCATTTGGTTACAAATGGATTTTTTCTGCGAATATCGATTGAATCTTATGGCCCAACATCGTGGTTTGCAGATTCGAGCACATAAGGGTGATTGATTGGATACAAGTTGGCTTTACTCAATGAGTGAAGTACGGTGTATGCAAATAATCCGAAGAAACAAACGGTTGTGCCGATTTCTAAAAGTCCTATTCCAGCGTGTTCTCCAACTGTTCCTGGCATGATCAACAGATACATGTCTATCCAGTGTCCAATTAAGATAATGGACGCTGCAATGATTAATACAACGGGTGAACGTTTGGCATTTCTCATCATCAATACAAGAAAAGGAGCAACAAAACACATGAATAAGTTAATGAAAAACAATGGTCTGAAATCGCCATTTAGTCTTGCAGCAAAATAAACCGTCTCCTCAGGAAGGTTAGAGTACCAGATGAGTAACCATTGACTGAGGAAAATGTATGCCCAGAACACACAAAATGCGAACATAAACTTACCTAAATCGTGCGTAACCTCATCGGATACTAACGTCATTTTTCCTTTGATTTTTAAGTATTGTAGGATGACCATCATCACAGAAAGTCCCGTTACAAATGAAATAGCAAAGTTGTACACTGAAAACATGGTAGAATACCAGTGAGCATCAATACTCATGATAATCAACCAGGACAAAGCTGAAAATGAAAAAGCGAAAAAGAAGATAAATCCAGCAGACCATTTGGTTGAGTTTTTGAACATGGATAATCCTTTGTCGGCATCCTCTGCTATACTGTTTCTTCTGAGCTTCATTCGAATCATAACCCAAACGATGGTCACAAAAGGAATAAAGAAAAACAAAGAGGTATTGTTCAACAACCATGATTTACTTTCTAAAATCTTGTCATAACCTGCAGCATTGGGATCACCAGCAGCAGTACTATGAAAATATTGAACCCAATGATACAACGTATCTTTAGACCCAAGAATAATTCCAACCAGAAGTATAGACCCAATTAGGAGATAACTACTTTGAGCTTCCATTATTCTTTTGAGCATAACCGCCCATCCAGCATTGGCAACATAATTTACAGCAATAAAGAATATAGCTGCAACAGCAAATAACCAAAAGTAGTAGCTATTCATAAGTAGGTTTGCCCAAACTCGTGTCACCCAAGTAGGGCCGTGGTGTTCGTCTGCATGAGCGTGATGACCTTCTTCAGCATGGCTTTCTTCGGCATGCGTTTCTGCATGTGGGTTATCGGTTAATGAAACGGTGGTTATGGCATCAGATGAATGCTCATCGGAGTGATGATTAGCTTCAGTAGCATGAGCGTGATGACCTTCTTCAGCATGCGTTGTTTCTGAATGAGCGTCTTCAGCATTCCAATTATTTTTAACTTGCATCGAACCAATACCAGCCATAACAGCTCCTAGAACAATGAGTAAAATAGGAATTAACTTAGTTCTTCCTTGGAATTCAAATTTTTCTTGCGATACTTCTTTTATTGTATGGTGTCCCATGGTTTAAGTTTCGTTTTTTAATTAGTTGACTTCAGTATTAATTTGGTTATCAGAAGCATAGTTAAAATCGTCTCCAAAAGCTAACGATTTCACATAATGGATGACTTTCCAACGCTCTTCAGGATCAAGCATAAAAGCATGAGACCCCATTAAACCTTTACCGTAGGTAATGGTATGGTATGCTTTGCCATTAGGAAGTTCTTTGATGTAGTCTGATTGGTAATTAGGCCACGATGGAGCAGGCATTTTCTTATCCTTAAAAATAGGTCCATCATTTTTACCCTTCTTACCATGACAATGCCAACAGTAAATGTTATACAGTCGTTCACCTTCTGCTACATTTTCATTGGTAGGAGCAATTGTACCAGTGTATGATGCACTTGCAGCGTAACCGTCTCCTGTGTTTGGATGAGGATAGATGTAGTCAATCTGACCACGTGCTACAGTACCATAAACGGGTTCTCTCATGGTCATACCATTCGGATTAGTAGAAAACTTCTTTTCTTGTGAATAGGGTTCATATGCTTGAGAGATATACATGTTAGGTGCATACTCTATACCAGGGTTGTCACCTGAACTTACACATGACACTATACTCATAGCTGGTAAAGCTAAAATGAATCCGGTCTTTAAAATATTGGTTAGCTTCATGGTGTTATTTCTTCTTTGGTTTTTTAGTAGAAGTTTTAGCTTTAGTAGGAGCCTTTGGTTTTTTTGATAGCTTAGCTAATTCTTCTTCTGAAGTTAAGGAAGTATTAAATGCTTCTTTGGAGTTGTTGACCTCGATGGCTCCCTCTTTTTTGAGAAGCGTTAAGATGTCATCATTACTGATTGCCTGATCTTCATCATTATCAATAGCTAAAACCATATGATCATCCGTTTGTCTTCTGGACAATAAATCTTCTTTGATTCCGTGAATCATACGTGATCTAGCAAAAAACATAATAACCATACCAAATGCAGTAAACAAGATTGTTAGCTCAAACATCACGGGAATAAAACTAGTGAATACTGAGATATCTTGAGGCTTGCCTCCAATGATCATAGGCCAGTCAACTACGTTCATGTAGTATGCTAGTGTAAAACCTGACAAACATCCTAGCATTCCACACAAGAAAGCACCAATGGTTAGGTTTGTTCTGTGGTAACCCAAGGCATGATCTAAATGATGTACAGGAAAAGGAGTATAACAATCAAATATCTTAACACCTTTTTCTTTAAGTGTCTTTACTGCATGCAAAAGTTTGTCAGAATCGTCAAATATTCCAACGGTAAACTTTTTATTATCTAATAATATACTTTTATCAACCATTACTCTTTGTCTTTTATGATAGTTTTAACTTCAGCCATATTAATTACGGGTAAGAATTTAGCGAACATGAAGAAGCACGTAAAGAATAGTCCAAAAGTTCCTAGGAAAATTCCAACTTCAACCCATGTTGCATGATACATTACCCAACTACTTGGTAAGAAATCTCGGTGTAGCGATGTTACGATAATTACAAATCGCTCAAACCACATTCCAATGTTTACGATAATCGAGATAATAAATATAAACCAAGGGGTGGTTCTTGCCCATTTGCTCCAAAATACTTGAGGAGCCATGAGATTACAAAACATCATAGTCCAATATGCCCATGCATACGGTCCAAACATACGATTAGCAAAAGCATATTGTTCATATTCATATCCAGAATATGCTGCAATCACAAATTCAGTGATATAAGCCAAACCAACTATTGATCCAGTTAGAAGAATAACCTTAGTCATCGCTTCTAGGTGTTCAGATGTGATATAGTCTTCATAGTTCATTACATATCTGGCGATGAGCAATAATGTCAGCACCATTCCAAAACCAGAAAATATCGCACCAGCTACGAAGTAGGGAGGAAATATGGTGGTGTGCCAACCTGGTATTACAGACGTTGCAAAGTCCATAGATACAATAGTATGTACAGACAATACAAGAGGAGTAGAAATACCTGCTAAAATTAAAGCAACTACTTCGTATCTACCCCATGATTTAGCCGATCCGTTCCATCCCATAGCAAAAAAACCATACCAGAATTTTCGAGCTTTTGTTGTAGCTCTATCTCTTACGGTAGCAATATCAGGAATCAGTCCAAGATACCAGAATACAAGTGATACAGATAGGTAGGTAGAGATAGCAAATACGTCCCATAATAGTGGTGAATTAAAATTCACCCAAAGTGATCCAAAAGCATTTGGAAGGGGGAGAGGCCAGTAGCCTAACCAAACACGACCCATGTGAAATAAAGGAAAGATAGCTGCACAAAACACAGCAAAAATCGTCATCGCTTCAGCGGATCGGTTAATAGCCATTCTCCATTTTTGTCTAAACAAGAGTAAGATGGCAGAAATAAGTGTTCCTGCGTGTCCAATACCTACCCAAAATACAAAGTTGGTAATATCCCAACCCCACATTACGGATTTGTTTACGTTCCATGTACCAATTCCTTCCCATACAGTCCATGCTAGTGTCCCTGCTAATAGAAGTAATAATAATACTGCAATCGAAAATCCAAGCCACCAGGATGGTGTTGGTTTGTTTTCAATTGGCCGACAGACGTCTTTGGTAACATCTGAATATGTTTTTCCGCCTGTTACAAGTGGTTGTCTTATATCTGCTGTATACATGCTTTACAATTAATGGGCTGGTTGGTTATTAGTTTCGTTAATATTTCTGATTTTAGTCATGTACTGAACACTTGGTTTCACGCCTAACTCTTCAAGTACATGATATGATCTGTCATTTTTGTATAGTTTAGCAATTTCACTATTCTTATCATTCAAGTCTCCAAATACAATTGCGTTTGAAGGACAAGTTTGAGCACAAGCTGTAGTGAATTCATCTGTATTCATCTTACGATTATCTCTCTTGGCAGTCAACTTTGCGGATTGAATTCGCTGAACACATAAACTACATTTTTCCATTACACCACGAGAACGTACAGTGACATCTGGGTTAATAACCATTTTTCCTAAGTCATTGCTGAAATGGTAGTCGAATTTTTCGTTTTCGTTGTATCTGAACCAGTTGAATCTACGTACTTTATATGGGCAGTTGTTACCACAATATTTAGTACCAATACAACGGTTGTAAGTCATTTGATTTAATCCCTCACTACTATGTGTGGTTGCAAGAACTGGACATACAGTTTCGCAAGGAGCATTATCGCAATGCTGACACATCATGGGCTGATGAGCTACACGAACATTTTGATAATAGTCGTATGCAGTTTCAGGCTCAGAGTCAGCACTGTATGCTTCCATGACTTTTTCTTTTGTCATGAGTTCACCTTCTTCGACCGTTTGTTCACCACCGTGAACAATACTTAGGCTTAAATCTTTTTTCGATGGAGCTTCAAAACTGTAGTATCTATCTATACGCAACCAGTGCATTTCTCTACGACGTCTAACTTCGTCTCTACCAACAATAGGAACGTTATTTTCTATACTACAACTTACAATACAAGCACTACATCCTGTGCATGAATTTAAATCGATTGCCATTGCCCAGTGATGACCTTTGGTGTAATCGTAATCATCCCAAAGTGAAATCATTTTCGGTTTATGAACATAGCTTCCTGCTTTAGGATCTTTTCTGTATTCATCCAAACTAGCTTCTCTGATGATATCTCTACCTTCTATTGAATAGTGTGTTTGAGTGATTCCAAATTCATACAATTTTGCACTTGCTACTTTTTCAATGGTCACATTACCTGACAAGTAATTAGCGTATCCATTTTTTGTATCAACTAGGGGGTAGGCGTTTTTACCAAGATCTTTTAAATCATTTTTTACATCTTCTGGAAGTTCCCTACCATAACCCAATGCAATACCATATGTTGTTTTTGCTTGTCCAGGTTGAATAAGAACGGGAAGTTCGATACTACCCGAGTTTGTTTTTATTGAAACGACATCACCAGTATTCAAGCTCTGTGCTTTTGCATCTGGCATAGACATGGACAGGTAATTATCCCAAGTCACTTTCGAAACAGGGTCAGGCATTTCATGAGCCCAAGGTGTGTTACCATAAGCACCATCTCTTACTCCCACTTTTTGATATAAAATCAATTCAGTTTCAGATCCTTTTACTTTTGATAATTCATCAGCTATAGAACCACCAGTTATGTTAAATGATGGTATAGTGCTTTCTTGAAATTGGTCTATTGTACCATGCTCGATAGCCTTATTGAAATCTCCACCAATAATTTGAGTGAATACTTTTTTAGTGTATTTATAAGCGTGTGAAACTTCTTTTTTATCAGCAACGTCAGTGCCAGCCCATGACAATAATGATGATGCAACATGTCTACCATCAAATACTGGAGATATGGTTGGTTGAGAAAACACAAAACGTCCTTGGTAAGGTTGTTTGATATCCCAGCTTTCTAGAGGGTGTAAGTTAGTAGCTATGTGAGTAGCATCAACCGTTGTTTCATCAGCAGTAATTGCTGTACTGATACGAACAGGAATTTTGGCAAAAGCTTCTTTCGATTGATTGCTTGAGTAGACTGGATTCGCATCAATGGTAATAACTGCACCGTACTTTCCCGCTTTGGCATCATTAATAAATGCAGAATAATCACTTTCATCAGCCAAATCACCATTAAAGTGATTAGTGGTGTCGATGGTAGTTCCATAATTGCCTAACATCATGTTGATTGCATTTACCATCATTTGATCTGCTTGTCGATTACTTCCACAGACAACCAAACTTCTTTTACCGGCTGCTTTAAGTTCTGCTGCTGCTGCTTTAATGTTGTTACCCGCTACTTCCATTCCCTGATGAGGAGTATTTCCTCCTAGTTCTCTGAATAAAGCCACGAGGTGTTGACTAACATTACTCATTTTGATTGGAACACGGACATCAGCATTGCTTCCAGTTAGACTCATTAAAGATTCAAATTGGTAGTGCTTCGACATCTTACCATCTTCAGAAGGCACACGATTTTTACTGTAGTCTGTATGGAATTTAATTGGGCTAATCCAAGTTCCTAAGAAATCAGCACCAAAGCTGACAATCACATCAGCTTGATCAAAATTGTAGGCAGGGATAATGGCTTTTCCTATAGATGCTTTATTGGCACGGGTAATACCTGAGTAGGATATTGGGTTGTAGGAAATTACGTTAGTGTTGTTATATTTGGAAGAGAATTCTTTGATTGCTTCATCCAAAACAATACTTGTATTACCACCGCGAACAATCGCAATTGATTTTCCTGATGTTAATGTTTTATCTAATTCTGCAGTTACCTTTTTGTCAAAACTAATCCAATCTTGTGCTTTTCTTTTACCATTAATCATGGCTCCTTTAAGTCGATTAGTATCGTAAAGCGATAAAAGTGCAGAATGTCCAAGTCCATCAAGACCGCCACCAAAATAGGTAGCTTCTTTATTGGGTTCAAATTTAATTGGTCTTCCTTCTCTTACTTTAACTAAAATAGGGAACCCTTCCAAATTACTAACCGAACTACTAGCATAGTATAATGGTACCCCTGGAGTAACATGGTCTGGTTTTTCTACATATGGAATTGCTTTTTTAATTGGAGTTTTATTACAAGCAGCAAGTGTAACAGCTCCTAATCCAAATCCAAAATATTTCAAAAAGTCTCTACGGTTTGCACGAGTAGAATCCTCATTTGAAAATACTTGTTCTAATGGTAGACCCTCCGAAAACTCATTGGCATTTGAAGAAACAAATTCTTGAGTTTGATCTAACTCCTCTAAACCTTTCCAGTAATTATTTGAAGACATAATTTGATTTTCTTTTTTATCTTGTTTTAATAGTGACACTTACTACATTCTAATCCACCATTTTCTGCTACGGTGATGTAGTCTTTACCCTCTGCTAGCATGTTTTTATGTGCTTCTTCATAGTAATCATTATTTTCAGAATCAATTCCACGTTCTCTGTGGCAATCTATACACCATCCCATTTGTAAGTTTGAGAATTGGTATACTTTGTCCATTTCTTGAATTGGACCATGGCAAGTCTGACATTCAACTTTACCTACAACAACGTGTTGAGAGTGGTTGAAATAGGATAAGTCTGGTAGATTATGGATTCTTACCCATTCAATTGGTTTCTGCTCATATCCTTCAATGTATTCCATATTATCTCCATCGTATCCAATAGCATTGTATATTTTCTGAATCTCAGGAGAAGTTTTTCCGTTGTATTTTTCAGACGCTTTCACATATTTATGGCAATTCATACAAGTATTTAAAGAAGGAATACTTGCAGACTTCGATTTTTCTACAGTGCTGTGGCAGTATTTACAGTCCATTTCATATTGCCCAGCATGTATTTTGTGAGAGAAATTAATAGGTTGGGTAGGAGCATATCCTTGTTGAACACCTACTTCCTCCATACCAAACTTGTATCCGAATGCACCTAAAAAAAGCATTACAGCTCCAGCAATAATAAGTGTCGCTACTGTTGGGTTCCATGCCTCAATAATGGGTCGAAATTTTCTTTCGTACAATGATGGCTCAGCTGCTTGTTTATTTTTTTCGTTGTTGAGAACAGTTAAATGTCTTTTGATACCATAAAGTAAGACAGATATCGCAATTAAAACTATAGACAAAATAATCAACGCCAGAAACGTTGATTCGGAGTAAAAAGATGACATATTATTATTGGAATATGATGTAGTGCTTAATAGAACAAAAAGAGTTGTTAATACAATTTGTGTTTTTGGTATGTTCATTCGTTATAAGTGCGTCAAAAATACGCGGTTGCAAATATAATTATTGAATAAATTTTGAGTTTTTGATGTGTATAGAAATTTTCAATTTAGACAGTTTTCAAATAATTTTATGACAATATTATAAGTCATTGATTATTACGTGATTGTGTTGTTGATTTTTACAGTGTCTAGTGATAATTATTATGGCAATTTTTTATACACAAAAGTTGATAATTATTTGTACGAAGTATTAATTTTATAATACAAATAATTAGCCTTGATCATATTGAGCATATGCACGAATGATTTCTTTAACTAGACGATGTCTTACAACATCATTCTCATTTAGCCTAACTACTCCAATTCCATTTACATTTTTTAGCATATCTAATGCCGGTGCAAGACCACTTTTCGCTCTTGCAGGAAGATCAACTTGGCTTAAATCACCAGTGATAATAATTTTAGATGTTGGCCCCATTCGGGTGAGGAACATTTTGAGTTGCGTATGTGTTGCATTTTGTCCTTCATCAAGTATTGCAAAACAATTTTTTAATGTTCGTCCTCGCATGAAAGCAAGGGGAGCAACCTCTATAATCCCTTTTTCTATGTATGCTTTGTATTTTTCTCGAGGAATCATATCTCCAAGGGCATCATATAAAGGTCGGAGGTAGGGGTCTACTTTATCTTTCATATCCCCAGGCAGAAAACCTAAACTTTCTCCTGCCTCAACAGCGGGTCTACATAAGACAATTTTTTTAACTTCTTTGTTTTTTAATGCTCGAACAGCCAATGCTACTGCTGTGTAAGTTTTCCCAGTTCCCGCTGGCCCTATGGCAAAAACCAAATCATTTTTGTCAACCTTATCTACCAATTCTTGTTGGTTTTTGGTCCGAGCAGAAATAATTTTACCACCTTGTCCATGAATAATTATTCCTTTATCAGATTGAGATTCTCCATTTTTTGAATTTTCTTCACCGATAACCAGCCTTTCAATATCTCCGAGTGTTACACTTTTATTCAATTTTAGGTATTTAACGATAGACTCTACAGCTGTAATAAATTCATTGACGTGCTGCTCCTCGCCTTTAATAGTAATCTTATCGCCGCGTGATGAAAGTTTGAGATTAGGATACTTTTCCTTGTATATTTTGAAATGACTGTTGTATGGTCCAAAAAACCGAGAATGCTCTATGCCTTCTATTAAATATTTCTTTTCTACCAATTTATATGATACAAATGTTGTGTTCAGGTATTATTTTCGTCTGCTAAATTAGTTAAATTATATAAATTGGTTGCACTCACTTTTTTAAGCGATTTTGGTCAAGGTTCTCATTACACTGCATCCTTTGAGGGTGCTTTATATAAAGCGGGTTTAGATTTACCTTTCATTGAAATCAATAATCAGGTAGATGACAACGAAATATCTGAAACTGCATATTTAAGCAATATGGTGTTTGAGGATTTTCCTAAGAATAGTATTCATATTCTTGCAATCGGAACGGTAGCCCATGCCTATGACTTCCATTTGGTAGCTAAATTTAAAGACCACTATTTTATAGCAGCAAATAATGCAGTATTAAGCTTGATATTTGGGATGGAATATGAATCATATTATGCTATTCCAAATCAGAGTAAAAAGTCAAACATTCATGAATTATACATCCCGATTATTCAAAAAATAGTATCAGGTAATCAACTTTCTGATTTTCTTGAACCAGCTCAGAATGTCAAAATGCAAACCTTATTAAAACCAGGTTTTGTTGATGGTGAGCTAATTGGAAGCGTCCTATTCATTGACAATATTGGGAATGTCTACACAAACATATCAAGGCAAGATTTTAACACCTTTTTCAAGGGTATCCCATTTAAAATCAAACTTTCTAGGCATCACATCTTGGATGAAATAAGTGAAAATTTATTGGGTTTTAAACCGGGAGATATTTATGGCTATTTCTCACATCATGGATTTTTAGTCATAGCAATAAGAGAGGATAGTGCTGAAAAGCTTCTTAATTTGAGAAAGTATAAACCGATTATTATTCAAAAACGATGATACTTAGATTAGTCAAAATGGAGTTTATGAGTAAGAATACATCTGAATTCTTGACCTATTTTGAATCAATTAATCATAAAATTAAACAAATGCCCGGATTAGTAAATTTGAAGTTATATCAAGATGTAAATAATCCGAATATTATTTTTACTCACAGTACCTGGTTGAATGAAGAAGCTTTGGAAAACTATAAGAAATCGAAGTTGTTCGGTGAAGTATGGCCAAAAACCAAAAAGCTTTTTGCATCTGAGGCAGTTGCTTGGAGTTTGACCCTAAAGTAAATATAATTGTAGTACAAATGAAATTAATAAAACTCCTTTTAATCCTTACGTTCGTAAACTTCTTTTCTGGTTCTTATGCTCAATTAGAAAAACTTGAAATAGCATCAGAAGACAAAAACTACATGAGACTACAAAAGGTAGCTACAGATGCTACTGAAATGAAGGAGCTCAAGAAGATGCCTGAGGTATATTATTATCTTTCGGAGTCATATGTAAATCTCGCTCAAGATGAACGTTATCTTCAAAAAAATCCTGATGCAATTAAAAAGGCAGTTGGTTTCATGCTTAAGGGTATCAAAAAAGATAACAATAAAGAAATACTGAATACGAAATTTATAAATGTTCGAGATCAAGTTATTGAGAATAATGATCGTGAAGCATTTAAGCAGTATAACACCAATAAGTATGCTAAAGCTGCCAAAATGTATGGTCAGTCATATCAAATTGATACTACTCGGAGAAGTTCTTATTTTTTTCAAGCCAAGAGTTATCTTGGTGCTGGTGAAAATCTACCTGCCGAGTTGATATACAAAGACTTAATTAATCGATATCAACGGGACTATGCTAATGGAATAGAGAATCAGCAAATTGAAGTTGATCCCCTTGTTTATTTTATTGATAAGTATTGGAAGGATAATAAATACGACAGTGCAATTGCACTTATTACAGACGGTAGAAAATTACATGGTGATAATGCTAAATTGAATTTTTATTTAAGGAAAATTACAAGTGATATCATTAAAGATATGCCTCCAAGTAAGCTCATGCTAGATTATGTGCAAGAGGTTTTATTTTATGTTCCGACAGCAGAAGAATTTTTACAAAAAGAGAATTCGATTTATGTTTACTTGATAAAGAATAGTGTTGTTAATGATCACTTGGTTGAGACGGATACGCTAATCAGCCAGTTTACTCGTGAAAAAATAAAGAAGAACAAACTCAAGCAGTCGATTAGAATTAAAGAAACAGACATTTTTATTGAGAAGAAAGAGGAAAATGTTTTATGGAAGCTAGCAGAATACTTTGAGCATTATTCTCATTATAAAAGTGCGTCCTATGTGCTGAATAAATATATGAATTCGACCACAGAAGGTGATCAGGCTTCAGATACATTAACTAGATGGCAAATTATTTCGGACTATACCTATCAAACAAAGTCCTTGCCCTTTGCTTGTTTTATTATTCAAGAAGCGATTAAAATCTATCCATCTAACGAAGAACTTCTAAAGCTTAGATCTAAGGTAATAGCTGAGAAAGAGGTCGTAAGAACGAATGTTGATGAACAAGGAGCTTTATATCGTTTAGTAAAAGATGAGTATGAGTATAATCCATCTAGTGAGGTTTTGGTTAAAATAGAAGGAATTAATACAAAGTATTTGGGTTTATTAATTTCTGATAATCAATTCAGCTTAGCCCGAGAAGTGATGAGTGAATTAATGGACTATTTTCCTGGAAAGAATCATAGTGACCAACTCGAGCTTATTGCCCGTGAGGATTTCTTCCAGAATTATTTTAACACAAGAACAAAGGGTAAGGATATAAATGGGAAGGACATAAAACCCTATGTTTGGAATGGAAGAGTTGGGGGTTGTAATCAAGGAACAGTTGATAGTGAAGTTCAAAATAAGGTAGTAGATAGAATCAATTATTTCAGAAGAAATGCGGGTGTTCCTGAGGTATTATTTGATGAAGCTACCAATGAGTATTGTCAGAAAGCTGCTTTAATGATGACAGCAAATAATGCTCTGAGCCATGAACCACCAAAAACATGGAGGTGTTGGAGTAGTGAGGGAGCATATGCGGCAAAACATGCTTTATTAATAAAAGAAGCAAATACATCCATGGCTGTGACCTATATTATGGATGATAAAAATCCAAGTGCGGGAAATAGACGTTGGTTATTATATCCCAATGGTCGTGTATATGGTCATGGAAGTACCAATGACTATGCAGTTATATGGGCATTAGACGATAGTGGCTCTACCGATACATCAGATTATATGGATAAGCCTATTTCTTGGCCTCCCAATGGCTATTTACCTCAGTTGATGTTGATGGAAAATTGGACATTTTCATTGTATGCAGATTTGACTGATGCTACCGTAAAAGTTATTCAAGATGGTAAACCTTTGGAGGTAATTGTTGAGCCCTATGTAGAAGGTTATGGTGCTCCCACTTTGGTGTTCAAACCTAAATACAATAAAAATATGCTGCCTGCTAAAAGTGATTTTGATGTTCAGGTTAATTTGTCAGATGGACGTCAATTTAATTACGTAGTTCACACGTTTGCTTACAATCCTGTTAGGTAACCTAATATTTTATACAACGTTTTTAGTAAATTGCACGTCTAGCATGATGTGTGCCCTCTCAATATGAGAATTACTAAGTTACTAATCTATATCACTTTACTCTTTATTGGAAGTGCTCAAGCTGATGGTATAGTAGAAAATAAGGGGCAGTTTGATGAATCTATAATTTCAAGAATTGATTTTAGTACGCATTCTCTATCCATGGTGGATGATGGCTTTACAATTCTTTTACACGATCAAGAAAAATGGGCAAAAATGATAACCCATTATCATGATAATTTAATGCATAATCACAGTTCAGATTATGAAAATTCAATTGATACGTTTCATTTCCAATTGTTGAAATATTCATTCGAGGGAGCCGATTTTAGCTCGCCCAATTTCTCAAAACCAACCAAGGAATACTATAATTATTACATAGGTAATGATACTTCAAAATGGGTTGGTGGTGTTCGTAAGTACAATAGGTTAACTTTTAAGTCAATTTATCCTCATATTGACATAGAGTACGAGGTTATAGGAGAGCGATTTAAGTATAATTTTATCCTTAACCCAGGAGCAAAACTATCTGATATCCGAGTAAAAATTCAAGGTCATGACGGGGTTTCAATTCAGTCGGATAGGATTATCATGAAAACGAGATTTGGTGACTTTAGTGAAGTTATGCCCCTATCATTTGAGGTCAGTGATGGACAAAACAAGACCATTCAGATGAAATATATTGACCATGGTGATTATGTTGGTTTCGAATCAAGTTTTTTTAAGTCCAAAGTGAAAACGATTATAGATCCTGAGTTGATATTTTCAACGTATTCAGGAAGTACTGTAGATAATTTTGGTTTTACTGCAAGTTATGATGATGAGGGTAATTTGTACTCAGGAGGAATTGCTACCAGTCCAACCAAGTTTTTAGATGGTTTATATCCTACAACTCCAGGTGCTTTTGATGTTACCTATAATGGGGGAGAACCCAATACATTTGCCTGTGATATTGCAATAAGTAAATACTCCAGCAATGGGCAAAATTTGATTTATGCTACTTATTTAGGAGGGAATGAAAATGATTATCCGCATAGTTTAATTGTAGATGAAAACAATCAATTAATTGTTTTTGGAACTTCATCCTCTGCCAATTATCCAACAACAACTAATGCTGCAGATCCCTTTTATAATGGGGACGAAGATATCATAGTTACTAAATTTAACGTGGATGGAACATCGTTGGTTGGGTCTACATTTATAGGAGGATTTGGTAGCGATGGTATCAATGATAATGGAGATACACGCTATTTTTATGCAGATGACTATCGTGGTGAGGTCAATTTAGATAAAGACGAAAACATATATGTTGCAACGAGTACCTCATCCTTTAATTTTCCGACTACACTTGGTGTGCTTCAGCCTGGACCATCTGGTGTTCAAGATGGAGTGATTTTGAGTTTGAATCCTGACCTTACAGCTATAAGGTGGAGTACTTATTTTGGAGGTAATGGTGGTGATGCCATTTATAGTGTTGATATTTCTTCAGATGGTGATTTATATATTGCTGGAGGTACGAGTAGTCAAAATTTACCCACAACACCTGGAGTGTATTCTGAGAATCGGTTAGGTGAAACAGACGGATTTATTGCCCGAATAAGTTCTGATGGTACTCAAGTAAAGCAAGCTACTTATTATGGTACATCGGCTTATGATCAAACACTACAGTTAGAAATTGGTAAGTTCGGTAATGTTTATGTAGTAGGTCAATCTGAAGGTAATCTGCCGACTAAAGGAGCTGTTTATACAAATAACAACGGGAAACAATTTGTTTCAAAATTTAGCCCAGATCTTTCAGAGTTACTAATTAGTTCTGTATATGGCAGTGGAGGGGCTAATCCAGACATAACAATTAATGCTTTTTTGGTTGATGATTGTAATAAAATTTATGTGAGTGGTTGGGGAAGTAATTCAGAGGATATGCCAGGGAAAACATTGTCAAATATGCCTCTAAGTGATGATGCATTTCAAAAAACTACTGATGGTCAAGATTTTCATTTAGCCGTTTTTGAGGAGGATATGGCAGATTTATCATTTGCTACTTATTTTGGAGGAAATCAAACTGGAGATCATGTCGACGGAGGAACAAGCAGATTTGATAAAAGAGGGATAGTATATCAAAGTGTTTGTTCAAGCTGTCCGGAAAACCCTTTGAGTTCAAGAATTAGTGATTTCCCAACTACAACTGGAGCTTATTCTGAAAATAATCCAAGTCCTAGATGTAGCAATGCATCATTTAAAATGGCTGTTGTTCCATTTAATGTACCTCCAAATTTATCTCCTAAAAATTTTGTAACCAACATAATTGACACCTTAAATATCCAAGTGGGAGATACCTTCTCATTTGATTATCCAATTACGGACCCTGAGGGAGATTCCTTGTTTGTTTATTTTGATATTCCATCTAGTCTGAAGTCAAGTCTGATCAGCTTTGAAGATACTATGATTGGTAAGGGTTCATTAAATCCTAGATTTAGTTTTTTATTTTCTTGTAATCAGGCGGGTAAATCATTTAAAATAGATGTTCGAGCAGAAGATAGAGGGTGTCCAAGTTTCACAGATAGTATGACCTCTATCCTAATCCAGATAGATACAACTCCTCTTTTACCTCCGCCTGATGTCTTATGTCTCAATTTTGTCAGTGATGAAGAACTAAGAATTGACTGGGAGCAAACTCCAACATCTGACTATTTTAACAGAATGGCGTTATACCGAGTTGATCCAAATGGAGATACAACTGTTTTGACTTATTCATCAAGTCATTTGGGTGGATCGTATACAGATTTGGATGTAATTGATCCAAGAAATAGGGATTATACCTATTATTTAGTAGTTGAGAACATTTGTAATGAATGGGGTGATAGATCCTATCTTTTGAGCAGTGCACGTGAAAGTCAAATCCCAGTTGAAGAAACGTATTTAAAGACGGCAACAGTTAATGGCAACTCAATTGAGGTCATATTTTTAAAATCAAAAGAAGATGATTTTGGGTATTACGAGATTTATAAAGGAACCCGTGAAAAAGGAAATTTTAAGTACCTAACTACACTATCAAACATCAATGACACTATATATGTAGATACTGATGTAGATGTTAATACAACTTCATATTGCTATCAAGTTCGGGTTGTGGATGATTGCGGACATTTAAGTTCTTTTAGTAATAATGGGTGTACAATTGTGATAAGAGGGGTAGCTTTGAACGAAAAATCTAAAACACCACGATTTAAATTTGATTTGGATTGGGACGATTATATAACATGGAATGGAGGCGTATTGGACTATGAGCTTCTTCGATCTGTGGATACAGGATCATTGCGACCTATTGTACGTTTAGCTGACCCTTTGGTTGAATATAGAGATTCTGATCTTGATTTCGATTGGGGGGGCTATTGGTATAGTGTTATTGCTTATGAAGGTTCAGGGAGTTTAGATGCAACTAGTCGAAGTAACGATATTTATTTAATTCATCCACCTTTAGTCTTTGTTCCCAATGCAGTGACTGCAAATGGAGATAATTTGAATGATGCATTTGGTTGGAGCGATGTATTTGTTCGTGAGTTTGAAATCAAGATTTATAATCGATGGGGGGAGAAGGTTTTTCAATCTACGGATAAAAATGCCACTTGGGATGGCAAATACAAACAAACCGACTTATCCTATAGTAATGTTTACTTTTGGATAGTGAGTTACAGAGGTTGGGATAACAACATCTATAATGATAAAGGTACGTTGACTATAATCAAATAAAAAAGTTGGATAGCTCTAATCACTCATCCAATGCAGCAATTACTCCCTTTGCCCATTGAAGAGAAATTTTAGCTTGTTCTTGTTTTGTCATTGAGGTATTGTCTAATGTGATTGCATCTTCAGCTTTTCTCAAAGGACTTTCTTTTCTAGTACTATCCATTTGGTCACGTTCCCTAATGTTATGAAGTACTTCTTGGTAATTGATATGGATTCCTTTTTTGGATAATTCTTCATATCTTCTTTTAGCTCGAACTTCTGGACTGGCTGTCATAAATATTTTTAACTCGGCATCTGGGAAAACAACAGTGCCAATATCTCTACCGTCCATTACTACGCCTTTATTTTGTCCCATTTCCTGCTGTTTTTTAACTAAAAAGTCTCGAACGACTTTGATCGTACTAACTGGACTAACGAATCTCGAAACTCGCATATTTCGAATTTCATTTTCGACATTTACCTGATTAAGGTGGGTTTCATAGAATTTTTTTTCAGAGTTGTATACAAATTCAATTTTGATGTTACCAAGAACTGCGGGGTCTTCTTCAAGTTCTGTAAGTGTGATACCCTCATTGAGCAAATAGAGGGTTACCGCTCTATACATTGCTCCACTGTCAATAAATAAATAGCCGAGTTCCTTGGCTATGTTTTTTGCAAGCGTTCCCTTTCCGCAACTAGAATGGCCATCAATAGCTATATTAATTTTTGAATTCAATATTGGTCAAACTTAAACCTATTTTTTGATTTATTGAATAAGAGGTAGATTTTAATACTGAATTGAGTAAAGGGTTATTTAACCTTTTGCTTAAAACTCGACAAATCTCTTGATACTGAGAAATAATTGGAGGCAATTCCAGGGAAGTATCCTGCACTTCCATAACCAATCATAAGTTTTTTAACACCAATAGAAAAGCCCCAACTAAATCCTGTAGATGCTTTTCTGTTTTCTGGACCTAATTCAGCTCTTCGTTGGTGATTATATCCTCCTCTAATTTGAAAATTATCGGAGAAAATAAATTCTGTATTAAAGATCACATGCCGCATAGCTTTATCACCAAACGATAGATTCTGATTTTTTACGATACCGGTTTCTAAATCAATTTCTTTATTTCGAGCATTCGTATTTACATAAGAATTATTCCAACGATGAAGATTATGTAATGTGAGTGTAAATCTCAGCGGATTGTGAGCCAGTTTCTTACTTATGCTAGCTTGAATATCAAAAGGTATTGATTCTCTTGGACTATCGTCTGAATATCGAATAAATTGATACCCCATATTTTTAATCAAAAATCCAACATTCATTAGTTTATCATCATTTGCATATTGGCCTCCTAAATCGATACCTCCTGCTGTACTTACGTATGCCTCATAAACACTATATAAGAATTTGCCATTTGCACCAACCGTAATTTTATCGGTTACCTTTCTACTCAAACCTACTTGAAAAGTATAATCAGTTGCATCAAATTCACCAATGATATCTCCAGCATTATTTGTTCGAATAAAATTGCCATAGTCGTAAAAACCAATATTAAGCGACATTACATTAAGACTATCAATTGTTTTTCCATAACTCGCAAAACCATAATTAATATCTGCTACATGATTTGCGTAGGAGAGTGATGCGTGGTTGTGCATTTGGTGGTTTATGAGAGCTGGATTTTGAAAACCAGCCGCAGGATCCTGGTCTGTATTTGTGATAGATACTCCCCCTAGTGCTGTGTGTCTTGCATTATTTTCAATTAGTGCAAAAGCAAAGGCACTGCTACCTCCAATTTGAGCAATTGAAACGATGCTTGATAGCAGAATGAAAAATAGATGAATAAACCTCATTGGATTAACAACGTCAAATTTATAAAATATTGATGTGAAGAAGTCTTTTTATTTCTTGGGATAGTTTTATTGGGATGTATCACTGATTATTTTACCATCTTCAATAGTGATGATTCGATTTGCTTTGTCAATGACTCGTTGATCATGTGTACTGAATATAAAGGTTGTTTTTTCGTCTCTGTTGAGTCGTTGCATGATGTTTAATAAATTTTCTGAAGACTTACTATCCAGATTTGCGGTTGGTTCGTCAGCTAAAATAAAACTGGGTTTGCTTGCCAAAGCTCTTGCAACCGCTACCCGTTGTTGTTGACCACCACTCATTTCATTGGGTCTTTTGTGAATTTGATCTTCTAAGCCTACCGCTTTCAGAAGTTTAAGTGTACGTTCATTTCTAGCTTGTTCATTTTTCTTTTGAAGTAACATCAAGAACTCAACATTTTCTTTTGCAGTAAGTACTGGAATTAAATTATAACTCTGAAAAATAAAACCAATATGATGAAGTCGAAAATCAATAAGTTCATTTTCAGGGAGTTGTGTGATATCAGTTTCATTAATTTTTACGGAACCTTTTGTTGGCGAATCTAAACCTCCAATGATATTGAGTAAGGTAGTTTTCCCTGAACCAGATGGTCCCACAATTGCCGTGAATTCGCCAGGTTTTATGGTTAAACTGATGTCTTGAAGTGCTTGAACCTCAATGTCACCAGATTGGTATGTTTTACGAATGTTTTTTATGGTTATCATTGAATTTTAATTTGCAGTTCTTAATGTTTCTGAAGGATTTAATTTTAATGCTTTAATAGCAGGATAAAGAGAGGATAAAATTGCGGTTAAAATCACAAGGATGCTAATGATGTAGTAAAAACGATTTTCAACATATGGGTATATTGTGCTTTCTATTCCAACGCTTCTTAGCCCTGAGGCAGCAAAAGATAAATCAATTCCTTTTTTTGCAAATGTGGTGATTGCAATATAGGAGCATAGGAGTCCTAACGGTCCAGATAGTAGTGCAAGAAAAACGGACTCCCATATAATCATACCAAACACCTTTTTTTTGTTCATACCAATAGATAATAGCATACCCAGTTCTTTTTTTCTTTCTAGAACTGCCATTAACATGGTATTAATGATTCCAAAAGCAAGAGCAAGCATAATGATTATGAGAAATATGATTAGAATCAGGTTCATCATTTTATCAGCATAACCCAATTCAGGGGCTATACCTCTCCAACTATCAATTTGATGATTAGGAAATTTTGAAATTAACTCATTTCTAAAGGTGTCAACATTGGATTCATCCTCAAGTTTCACAGCAATTTCATGAATTCCTGTTAATTTGGCGTATGCTTTTAAATCCTCCATTTTTACGAAAGCATTTACTTCATCATATAATGAATTATTCGTTTGAAAAATATCGATTACTTTAAATACACAAACTACAGACTCACCATATGAATTTACAAACGAACATTGAACAGTTGTATTAATTTTAGCGTTGAGTTTGGTGGATAGAATTTGACTTAGAATTATAGGAGGTTTCCTTTTATGCTTTTGAAAATAGTTGCCGTGATTTAATTTTTGGTAAATAAGCGTTACATTTTTTTCATTATCAGGTGAAATTCCGTTTAAGATAACACCACTTGTGCCACCTGCACTTTGAATGAAACTTTCGGTCTTAATTCTTTTACTTACTCCATCAACTAATTCAGATGAATTTAAGTAGGAGATTAATTCCGTTTTTTGTGGAATGGTATCATTAATTCTTGAGAATTGAAGAAAGTTGGTGTCGTGTATTTGTAAATGACTAATATAGGTTTCTATGGCATTATTCTGCCTCATTTTACTTAAACCTGTTGCAGTACTGATAACAGCTAGACCCCCAAAAATCCCCAATGTAATAGCAATGATAACAGTCCAACTCCTCAGACTATTTCTCCAAATGTTTTTAAATGCAATTTTTATAATCATGATCGCATTGCTTTAGTAGGTTGAATATTTTTTATTTTAATGAGGGTATACAAGTTAACAAAAATGGTAATTGAGAAAACGATTAAAGCTTGAGTAATGCTTATCCATGGATTTAGTGAAGTTGGTATGATTGCTTCAAACCCAAATTGTTCGACAACTTCTTGCATTTGACCGCTAAGATTGATGGGGTAGAAATGAAAATAAGTAACTACCGGAATTACACATATCAATCCTAAGATTACACCAACAACTGACATGATTAGGGTTTCATACAGGGCAATACGTGTAATTATTGATTTTCTCATTCCAATAGCAACAAGAACCCCAAATTCAAAATTTCTTTCTTCTGCTAACATAAGCACAGTTCCAAATAGACTAAATGTTAGTATGCTGTATAATATAATTAAGACAAAAGTGCCTCCTGCTCGATCAACATCGATAAGTTGTTTAAGTTCAGGCAGCATCTGTTGCCAATTCATTATCTCAAATTGAGAGCTGTCTAGTTGAGTTAGAATACTTTTTTCGGCTTTTTCCCACTCATCATTTTTTGGTCCAATAACAGCACTTGTGGCCATGTTATCTATTCCAAAAAAATCCTGAGCATTGCCTAGATTCATGATAACAGTTCGTCTATTGAGATCGGGTGTTTTTAAATCTACTATTCCCAACACAGGATAAATTCCAGAGGCAATGGAACCTTGGAAGCCTTGACTCAGAAAAATAAGTGAATCTCCAATGTTGATATTCATTATTTTTTGCAATCCTTTTCCGATTAAAAGTCCGTTATTATTATTGGATAAAAATGAGCCTCCTATTAGGCTGTTTTTGATTTGATTATGTTCACTTTCTTTAGATGGATTTATCCCAAGAATTACAACAGGTTTTGATTCTTTCTCGTGTGATGCAAGTGCAAAACCCTCAATTCGGTGATTGATGTATGCTATGGTTGGGTTAGCCTTTAGTGAATCTAAATCTTCAATGTAAAAACTATTGTCAATTGTTTTTTCTTCCCAGAATCCTTTATAATGTATTTGGATATACCCTAAATAGTTGCCAACTATATTTTTTAGCATATTGTCATAGGCACCATGTTGTAAACTTCGCATTGTTACAGAGAATACAACAGCAAAAATGATGGAAGAGATGGTGATTATACTCCGACGTTTATTTCTGAAAATATTTCTCCAAGCAAGTTTTAACTCCATGCTATTGAATAACAATTGTTGACGGCAATAGATTTAGGTTTTCATATTTAGTTAATCGATGGCTTTTATGGATTTTATCTCATCACCAACTTGAATTTGTTGAACAACATTCATTCCCTGAATTACACGCCCAAAAGCAGTATATCTTCCATCAAGATAAGGGGTGGGACAATGTGTTATAAAAAATTGAACCCCTTCTGTATCTTTACCACCAGACGCAATTCCAATTGTTCCAGTCTCAAAACCTTTATAGTGACTAAATTCACTTCGTTGAGTCCAGTTAAGACTTCCCCAACCATCACCTCTTGGACATCCACCCTGAATGACAAATTGAGGCACTACTCGGTGAATGAATTTGTTATTGTAATAATCTTCATTAATCAATTTCAAAAAATTAGATACTGTCCCAGGTGCATGATCAACAAATAATTGAAGGGTGATTTTGCCTTTGTCTGTTTGAATAATAACTTGCTGATTGGAAGGTATCGTTTTGACAAATTCCCAGTCAATAGGATGATTGTACTTAGCTTTGAATGGTTGTGCTTCTTCTTCGCTCAGCTTTGAAATGGCTTTATTCAAGTCAATAAATGTTTCTGCTTGTCTCGGTAGTTCTAATTTTTGTATAGCTTCTTTACATAATTCTAAGAGGTGGTTTTGTTTATTAAAAGCTAGTTCTTCATCATTTATATTAAATAGTTGATACGAAGCAAGACTCTGTAGTGCCATATTAGAATCCTGAAGCACTTGGATTATCAAGTCCCATTTATCAGAGGGGTATAATTCACAAAACTTTAGGAATGCCTCATTTTTAATAGAATAATGAGTAGAGTCAGTCGAAATCTTACGTCTTAGAAATGGTCTAACATTTCCATCTTTAATCTGCTTTATCATTTCTGATTTAGCGTAGATATCTTTGGTTTGATAAACGGAAAGCCATTTGGAATTGAATCGTTGGTTTGTGGGTTTTTCGTTTACGGTGATGAATTGGTTCCTTATCCTAGGATATGGGGTTAAGCTAACTAATGAGTCTAACGAAATTTCATGTCGATTTGTGGATACTAATCGACGAGCATATGCCCCAGCAATAGTAGCAATTGATTCATAAGGGTCACTCAGCAGTTGAATGACACGGTCATTAATTTGATCTGAATAAAATCCTTTTTGACTTAATCTTAATGCTCCATATATCCATCCCAAACGAATTGAACTATCCTTATAAGATGTATTCTCAAAAATAGTAAGTGTTGCAGAGTCACCACATTTACCAATTGCCTCAATGATATACCTTCTGTTATCATTAAATAGTTCTCCGTCAAATGCTGATTTTAATATAGGAAGAGCTGATGGATGACCAATTTGTCCCAACGCAAAAGCTGCAGCTCTTCTCGGCATGGGGTCTTGGTCTATTTGTAGCATTTGATTGAGATATGGAATAGCTAATGTGTCTTGAATGCTGGCAAATGCCATTGCAGCTGCTACACGGTGTTCTTCTTTTTTAGCTTTTAAAAAGGGTAGTAATGCAGAAGTATTTCTTCTATCTTGTAATTCATAAATTTTAATCAATCCATTATCTGAAAATTTATTTTTTGATGTCTTATCTGTTCTAGAGCATCCAACAATAAATAGTATAATCAAAAAATAGTACTTCATGAGCTACAAATTTAAATATTCGAAGGACTATAATACTTCTCTATAACTGAATCAATTTTCATATTGTCGAACATTGTATTTGCTTTTTATCTTTGCATCATGTCAGTTTTAGAATGTGTCGATCAAGATTTTAATGATACGCTTTCATCTAATGATAAAGTTGTAGTAAAATATTTCGCTAATTGGTGTGGAAGTTGCAAGTTGTTTTCGCCTAAATATAAACGTTTGTCTAATGATGAACGGTTTTCTGGAATTACATTTTTAGATGTGAATGCTGAGGATAATCCAGTCGCTCGAAGATTAGGAGGGGTTGATAATCTTCCTTTTTTTGCTGTGTTTAAAAATGGTGAGCTCGTTGAAGGTGTTGCAACTAGCAAAGAGGATAAATTAGTTGAAATGTTAAATTTAATAGCATGAAGATTGGGGTGATTAAAAAATTGGCTGAGCGTTTATCAATGGATGAATTACGAGCAGCCGAAGAAGCACTTTACAATGATTCGACTCCAACAACTTTGATTGAAGGTGATGACGAAGGAGAACAATTAACCCATGTACTTGCTGCAATATTTATTCAAGAATATATTGCTGAAAATGATTCAGATATCAAAACTGCTTTGCGAGAATACGCAATTAAAGTTAGAAAAAGTATTTCTTAATTTTTTTAAAATTAATGCAAAAAAAAGGCGGTCATCGACCGCCTTTTTTGGTAATTAATATCTTAGTTGTTAGCTAAATAATTTGCAACACTATCGAAGCTTTCAGATAATGCTTCTTTTCCTTTTTCCCAGTTTGCTGGACACACTTCGCCATGTGTTTCGTGATGTATTAGAGTATCTAATACTCTTATTGCCTCATCAACATTTCTTCCAAGAGGTAAATCATTGACTAGTTGATGTCTAACTATACCATTTTTATCAATTAGGAAAAGGCCTCTGTATGCGATCATTGGACCGTTTGCTGTTAATTCATTATTCTCATTATAGTCATAATCGCCAAAGAGAATACCATAGTTGGTTGTTATTGTTTTTGTTGTGTCAGCTAATAGAGGATAATTTACACCCTCTATACCACCATTTTCTTTTGCAACTTGTAACCAACCCCAATGACTTTCAACAGTATCAGTTGAACAAGCAACCACTTTACATCCCCGATCTTCAAACTCATTTAATTTTGCTTGAAAAGCATGTAATTCAGTTGGACATACAAATGTGAAATCTTTGGGATAAAAGAAAAGGACCACATAGTTGTTACCTTCATATTGATCTAGTGAGAAATTTTCTACAATTTCTTCTCCGTTAATAACTGCTCCGGCACTAAAATGGGGAGCTTTTCTTCCTACAAGTACTGACATATATTTTTATTATTTAATAAAGTTAGATGCAAAGATAACATTAGATTTTCAGATGTTTATCTCGATTTTTAATATCTTCATAGATATTTCTAATCAAACGAAAAAGGTTTATGGTTCAGCGTAATAGTTATTGTATTTTTTGGCTTTCTCAATATATACTGCCGCATTTTTTTTGATATTTTCTTCCTCCTTTTTTGTAATTGTTCGGACGACTTTTGCAGGAGAGCCTAGGACAAGAGATTTAGGAGGTATTACTGTTCCAGATGTGACAAGGGCATTTGCACCGATAATTGAAAATGCTCCAATCTTGGCTTCATTGAGAATTGTGGCATTCATTCCAATAAGAACATTATTGGCAAGTTTAGCACCGTGCACAATCGCTCCATGTCCAATAATACATGCTTCACCAATAATAGTTGGTTGCCCTGGATCACAATGGATAACGGCGTTGTCTTGAATGTTTGTTTGTGCACCAATGCATATTTGATCGCTATCTCCTCGAAGTACAGCTCCAAACCAAACACTTGCATTATCCTTTAGCTTTACATCTCCTATGACTGTAGCTGAAGGAGCTATGAAAACATCTTTACCTAGTGAAACTTTATCTAATTTCATTCGATGCGGATAGCTGTTTGATAAAAATTGTTGGCTTCACCCAGTACTTGATAATTGATGTAGTAAGAGTCTACCCAAACTTTAAATGCTTTAAACTCATCTAACGGCACATTAAACTCATCGAATATCAGAATGTCTCCTGGCTTGAGATAAGGCGATAATGAGGTGAGTACAAATAATGTAGAAGAAAAAAGGTCAGCATCTAGATGAATTACCTTTCTTTTATGTCCTGTGTAATTTTCTAAAAATTGGG
>JAHEGS010000114.1 GCA_024645005.1 Bacteroidota bacterium | reverse complement strand
ATATGCATCTTCAATAAAATTACTAATTTTACTAATTGGTACGGAGGTATCACTATTACAAAAAGCACCCGCTAACTTGTTTGCTTCAGGTGTCATTTCACGTAAGTTCCATAAACCATCTTTTTGCTGTTGTGACTGTGCAATTATAGCATCCAACAAAATATCATGATCAAAACAATCTTTCAAAGCACTTTCAAGCCGTTCCACAATGCCAATAGCACCAGTTACTTCAACTAAAAGAAACCATTTATAGTCAATATCAAAAGGATTGCGTAATTTAGGAAACTTTGAAGTAACAAGGGAAACACCAAACCCACTCATTAATTCAATTGCAGATATATTTTCAGATACATGTGTTTTTAATAATTTATAAATTTTATGTATATCATGAGTTGATTTTATCGCCACTAAGGCAGTTCCACTTTCAGGTTCAATCGGTTTTAATTTCAATGTTGCTGCTGTAATAACTCCGAGTGTTCCCTCACTTCCAATGAGCAAATTTTTTAAATCATAACCTGTATTATTTTTATATAACGGATTTAATTCACTGAGAATCGTTCCACATGGCAAAACTGCTTCAATACCGATACATAAATCACGGGCATTTCCATATCTTAGCACCTGAATACCACCCGCATTTGTTGCCAGATTACCCCCAATACAACAACTACCTTTTGACGCCATGCTAAGAGGGAAAATTAAATCATGTTTTTCAACTGAATCATGAATGTTTTCAAGAATACACCCCGCTTCAACAATTACAATGTTATCATTAAGAGACACTTCTATAACTTTATTCATTCTTTCTAGTGATAAAATAATAACATCTTTACTATCAATTGATAGTTGCCCAGCGACAACTCCAGTGCCCCCACTATATGGAATAAGACCCACCTTTTCTGCATTGCAAAGCTTTACAATTAAGGAAACTTGTTCTGTAGAATTAGGCAAAACAATTATTGTTCCAAAGCCTTCAAAACGACCTCTTGGATCATCAAAATAACGTGGCATATCTTCTACGCTTTTCCACCCATTGCTACCAACCAACAACTTTATTTCATTTAAAAAACTTTCACTTGGTTGATTAAGCTGCACAGTCTGCATTAAAAGATCTCCTTAAGGATAATATGGAGACATTTTCATGTAATAATTATTTTTTAGCAAATCATAAAAATTGAACATTTAGTAAAAATAAATTTTACAATTTCATTATGATATATCTTTTGATGATGTCTGATAAAGCTGTTCATAAAGACGTTGAACTAATTTTATCTTTGAACAATCACTTTGCGTAACAATTCCTAATGATCGGAAAATAGAATTATCTCCTAGGGAAATTTTTTGCAAACTTTGAAAAAGGTCATCTGGCACACAAATATTTGGTACAATTGAAACCCCTAGATTATGCGCAACCATACTAGAAATATTTTCTAAAGACTCCATTTCCATACTATCTTTTACAATAACATTATTTATGGATAACCATTCGTCTGCTAACTGACCAACTGCTGCTTGGCGAGTATGCCTAATATATGGTTCAGAAGTTAGAATTTTAATTGGATCTTTTTCAATAATTTCAGGAGCGGTTAATAATTTTAATTCTTCCTTTATAATAGGCATCCAATTGAAATTAGTTGGAATCCTTTTAGGTTCACTAATTACCGCAGCATCAAGAGTACCACTTTCGACTTGATCTAATAATTTTGAAGAAATACCCGGTACTACTTTTATGTGAAGATCAGGATAAGTATTAACCAAACGCTTCACAGCTATGGGTATTAATCCACGTATCGTTGAGGGAACCGCACCTAAAGTTAATTCTCCAATCATTTGTGGATCACCTATTAAATCATCCAAAATCGTTTCATAAGAAAACACAATAGCTTTTGCTTTGGGTATTAAGGCATTACCAAGCTGATTAAGCCGGGGTGTTTTTTCTGTCCGGTCAAATAGATCTACGCTTAATAATTCTTCAAGCCGCCTCATCTGTTGTCCAACAGCAGCATGAGTAACAAAGACTTTTTGTGACGCACCGCTAAAGCTACCAGTTTCTGAAATAGCAATTAGTGTTTTAAATAGTGAAATTGACATTTTTGCCCTCCAGCGTAACAGTATTATTATGAATTTAACTAAGTAAAGAAAAATTTTACATTACGATAAACAAAAATGATTTGTATCCTTTAAAATTTAGCTGATGATAAAGTTTAAGACTAATGAAACAGCAGAAATAGGGAGAAACAAAATGCTGAAGAAACACATAAAAAATACGGTTGCTATAATTGCAGCAGCAACAAGCTTTGCAGGTATTGCAAACGCTGAAATTAATGGGCCTGTGAATTACATAATTCCTTTTGGTCCTGGTGGAGAATCTGATATTTCTGCTCGCTTACAGCAACCTTTCTTCAAAGATAAATTTGGACAAGATATGGTTGTATCATATCAACCAGGTGGCGGTGGTGCTGTAGGTTGGGCATCTTTGAATGGCCTGAATGGTGATGGACAAACTATTATGGGTGTAAATTTACCTCATATAATTATTAAACCAGCACAAAAAAATGTTGGATTTAAAACTGATGATTTAAATACATTTTACATGTTCCACTATACACCTGATGCAATCGTAGTTACTGCGGATAGTCCATATCAAACTCTTGCTGATTTAGTCACAGATGCAAAAGCCAATCCAGGCCAAGTTACTATGTCAGGATCTGGCAAAGCTAGTGCAAACCATTTAGCACAAATTAAATTTGATAAACTAGCTGGAATCCTTACTACATATGTTCCATTTAAAGGAACAGGTGCAGCTGTAACAGCTTTGCTTGGGAAGCAAACAGTTGCAGAGTGGGGATATACAACAGTTGGTGCGAAACAAGGTGATGCAGTGCGCATGTTGGCTGTAGCAATGGAAAATCGCCACCCACTATTTCCAGACGTTCCAACATTCAAAGAGCTTGGGTATGACATGACTGGCGGTGCTTATCGTGGAATAGCTTTACCAAATTCAGCTAGTGCAGAAACTACAAAAATGTGGTCAGATATGATCGCTGAAATTAATACAGACCCAGCATTTCAAAAGAAAATGTTGGATGGTGGTTTTGCTATGCTAGATGTTGATTCAGCTGGTATGAAAGATTTCATGGCCGCTCGGGTAGAAGAATATCTAAAAGATGCTCGTGAAGCTGGCTTAATAAAATAAAAACTAATTAACCCTGGGATATATCATAATGGAATTCAGTCACTTTTTATCAGCTATGACACCATTTAACATTGCATTAGCTTTGTTTGGTGTTGTTGCTGGTACAGTTATTGGATCTATTCCGGGGTTAACAGCCACAATGGCTCTTGCAGTATTAGTCCCAATAACATTCAGCATGGATCCAGCATCTGCACTGATTTTATTGGGAGCCATTTATACAGGAGCAATCTATGGCGGTGCATATGCCGCTATATTGTTAAATACACCAGGCACACCATCTGCTATAGCAACTACTTTCGATGGTTACCCTATGGCTAAACGAGGTGATGGTGATCTAGCAGTGGCACTCGCATGCTTTTCCTCTGTATTTGGAGGCATGGTTGGTGCAGTTGCATTATTACTCCTAGCACCTCCTCTGTCTAAAGTTGCATTAGCCTTTGGACCTGTGGAATACTTTTGGCTATCAATTTTTGGCCTTTCATTAATCGCATCTTTATCAAATGGTAATTTAATGAAAGGTTTGGCAGGTGGTGCATTCGGCATGATTTTATCAACTGTTGGAGTAGCTGAAATATCTGCAGACATTCGACTGACATTCGGTAGTCAAGTCATGATTGGTGGCTTTGGTGTTGTAGGGGCATTAATTGGCCTTTATTGCATACCAGTTTTAATAGA
Organism: Bacteroidota bacterium; assembly: GCA_024645005.1. Lineage (GTDB taxonomy): Bacteria > Bacteroidota > Bacteroidia > NS11-12g > UBA9320 > UBA9320. The sequence goes on along the minus strand of JAHEGS010000114.1, from coordinate 1,439 downwards.
TTTAGTAGCCACTCCTGATAGGCACCTAAAAGTTGAAGAAAATGTAAAATCTGTTCGCATTACTGAAGCTTTTAAAATTGCAATGCGATCAAAGTTTAATCTTATACGATCATCAGTGGTCGGAACTCTTGTTGGAATATTACCTGGTGCTGGTGGATCAGTTGCGGGCCTTGTTGCCTACTCTGAAGCAAAAAGAACTGGCAAAGATGATCAAAAATTTGGTGAAGGTGAGCCAGATGGAATTATAGCCACTGAGTCTGCAAACAGTGCAACCGTTGGTGGTGGCTTTATTCCAACATTAGTATTAGGAATTCCTGGAACTCCACCCGATGCAATCGTACTTGGCGCACTTCTGGTTCAAGGGGTTCGAACAGGCCCTGCTATGTTCTCTCAAAGTGGATCTATAGTATATACATTTATATATGGCTTAATTATTGCAACCATATTAATGTTACCTGCTGGTTTATTAATTGGCAGATATGCATATAAATCAATCGTTACAATACCAAAAGCTGTATTGGTTCCCACTGTTGGGTTTATGACAATCATTGGAACATTTGCTATTAGAAACAGTGTTTCAGATGTAATCATCATGTTATGTTTAGGCGTCTTTGGTTGGTTGATTGCTAGGTTTGGCTTTGCTGCCTCACCTATTGTACTCGGTCTCATTTTAGGACCAATTGCTGAGCAAGGGTTTGTACAAGGGTGGACTATAGGCGCAGCTACAAATAATTTAATTGGTATGTTTTTTGGACGCCCAATATCTCAAGCGATTATAGCATTCACTCTCATGACATTAATATTACCAATATATCTTGCTTATAAAAAGCAATCTAATAAAGAAGTATAATATCATGGGTACATCAACATCAAAATCTCAAGGCCAATTTGGATCACTTCTTGTTTCAATATTATTCATTGTTGTTGGCTTAATAACACTCTACGATACAACATCTTATTCAGATCGTGACAGTCAGGTTTTTCCACAAACAGTAGCAATTATTTTAATAATTACTGCAGGTATTTCTCTTGTAGCTCGCATTCTTAAACCATCTAATGAAGGGGGTTTTGGCAAAGGCATATGGTGGAGACGCGTACTATTTATCTCTGCAATGTTTATCACTTGCTTTGCAATGCCAATAATTGGGTTTTTAGCATCTGGAATTATAGCATTTATATCAGGGCTTATTGCGGCAATGCATGACAAATGGAGCATTAAAACAGCATTTATTTATGGATGTAGCGGTGCAATTATTATGATCAGTTTTTTCATTTTGTTTAAATTTATTTTATTTGTGCCACTACCTTAATTCTTTGGTAATTTTAAATTCATATGCCGATTAACATCTTTATACAAAAGGTATTGGAATGCATCCGGACCACCAGCATAACAGGCTTGAGGGCAAAAAGCTCGCAACAGCATATAATCTCCTGCTTCT
>JAHEGS010000111.1 GCA_024645005.1 Bacteroidota bacterium | reverse complement strand
TTGCTACAAAATATTTGATTGACAAAGGCTACATTATTCTCAAACGCAACTTCAGATGGGGTCATGCTGAAGTTGACATTATTGCCCAATTCAACTCACAACTTGTTGTTGTAGAAGTAAAGACAAGAAATACCTCAAAATATGGCGATCCAGAACAAAGTGTTTCCTTCAAAAAACAACAACTACTGGCACAAGCTACAGAAGCTTATCTAATCGCTAATAATTTAGATTTAACGATAAGGTATGATATCATATCAATCATAAAAAACCAATACAAAACTGAAATCACTCATCTTGAAGATGCGTTTTGGCCAGGGCTATATTGACCATTAAAGTTTAATTAATTTTTTTCGAATGATTTGACTACTCCCTGAGGTCACAATTGCGGTGTAGATTCCTTTTGAAAGACTAGTTAAGTCTAATTGATGCCAATTATTATTCGGATTTATCCTTTCCAGAAATAGACACTTACCATGGATATCCATAATCGATAAATGACCCTCCATGGGTAGTTGCATTTTCCAGGTCAATAAATCTCTAACCGGGTTATTCATAATTAAAAAGTTTTCATTAACTCTTTTTTGTGAATGAGCAGTCGTCCGATTTATCTTCATTTGTATTGCAACAGGTAAATGATCACTCATATTATAAAGTGAATTGAGGACATCAGCTGGAACGGAATTATTGGAACCCGAATTTAAGCTTGAATTAAAATGCTGGCCATCATTTCCCAAAGCTTTGTAACTACCACTTATATAACCATAACCCCGTTGATTTGAGATAACCTCCTGACCACATAGCACCATATCAAATCGGTCATCCATACCCCCTCCTGAAAAACAACTACCACTCACACGAGTACTCTGCGTATGAATAGTAGCAAAAGAGCCGTTATTATTCCAAGAGCCTGATCTTCTAATTGGGTCTTTAAAACGTATAGATGTATTAGGGTCTCCAACCAAATTTATGAACCCTTGCTCGTTGCTAGTATACATGTTAAAATCACCTGAAATGAGATAACTATGATCCGATTTATAATTTGTAGAATGATAATCCATTATTGCCTCTGTAGCTTTTGCTCTTTCTGAGACATTTGAGGAGGTATTACCCGCTTTAAAGTGAGCAACATAAATGGTTAAAAAGTTGGTATCGCCCAACTCCAATTCTGAATTATCCAAATAATAAAGCGTATACACATCAATTTGTCTAACCAATTGTGTCTTATTTAATGCTCGATCAATTTTATCTTGTCTGATTAGCTTGAATTTATTCTTGTTATAGTATAACATGTTACACAAACTAGAATTTGCTGAATAGTTAGCTTGTTTGTAAAAATTTCTCCCATCTTGATTTAATGCATTTGTCAGCAAACGATTTGCTCCTGTACCTCCGTCTCCGACCATTTCATTGACAGTTATTATGTCAGGCATCAGATAACCCACAATGGTATTCATGTAATCGTCTTTTTTACTAGGACTGTTCGTACTTGAAGTACAATAATTAGTGATGTTTCTATAGTTTAATAAGTTATAGTGCATAAACTGAATGGTATCAGTAATCGTTTGCCCCCAACTTAACCCAACGCTAAAGATAAAGAATAATGTTATTTTTCTCATTCAACTTCGAAGATATGTATTGATATTTGATAAGCTAAATTTAATAAAATTAACAACTCCAAAAGGTAAATTTAGACTTTGTATATTTAGTGCTTAATGATATGAAAACCAATTAATTAAAGCACATTTCATTTATTAAAAAAACTTTTTTTACCTAGAAAAATAAAAATACTTCACTTCATACTTGACTTATTCCATTTATGGTAGATTTTTGCAGTCAACGTTATTAATCATAAACCATGGAAAATATTTTAATTGTTATAGCAATTCTAATCATCGGATCAGCATTAGGAGGAACCCAATTGCCTAAATTACCAGGAGCTATTCTTTCTTTAGGAGCACTTTTTTTAGCATTATTTAATTCTCATGCCCGAGAAAATATGGCAAGTATTTTCTACACTATTCCTATTCTTTTAGTCGTAGTTGGCGTAATGTCATATATGGCCGAGAAAAAATTAATATCAGAAGGGGATAGTTCTTCCACAATGACAAAACTTTTGGGAGGATCTATTTTTCAGGTTATTTTCATTATGGTTTTAACCGTTTACTTCCTCTCCACTTTCTTCTTTCCTCATTGGAGTTGATACACGCTATCAATAAATCCAAACTGCAGGATTTATAGCAACTAAATATGGAAACCACCATTTTTATCATAGGTATTCTATTAATCATCACAGGATATATCGGCAGTATTATCCCAGCTATACCTGGGCCACCAACAGCCTACCTTGCTTTAATTATACTATTATTTATTAATGAATACCATATTCAATTATCTGAGAACAACTATTTTGTGTTAATCAGCCTTGGCATTGCAACGATATTAATCACTATCCTTGATTTTTACTTACCCGTTTGGGGTACAAAAAAATTTGGAGGTACTCCATCGGGGACTAAAGGTAGCACTATCGGTTTAATCATCGCAATTTTATTGACAGTTTTAACCACTGGTTTTGGTGTTTTTTTATTAGTATTAGGTCCATTTATTGGGGCTTATTTAGGCGAAAAAATTTCAGGGAACCCCAATGAGATTGCTTTGAAATCTGCTTTAGGCTCTTTCCTAGGTTTTATAAGTGGTACATTGATGAAGCTCGTGATGGTAACCGTAATCACATTATACTTTGCAACATTATTTTTCTAAGTGAACAAGATCAGCTATAGTCTTTCCAATACTCAACGATGATGTTGCTGCTGGGCTGGGTGCATTAATCACGTGTATCGCTCTTCTTTCCGTAATTAATTTGAAATCATCTAAGAGTCCTCCTGTTCTGTCACAGGCTTGTGCTCTCACCCCAGCAGGTGCTTCAACTAGGTCTTCTTCTTTCAATTCTGGGATCAATCGTTGAAGGGCTTTTGTAAATGCTTTCTTACTAAACGATCGATACATTTCTCCAAGTCCTGTTTTCCAATATTTAAACATCACCTTTTGAAATCCAGGCCACAACAAACTCGCAATAAACTCTTTAAAATCGAAGTCAGATCGTTTGTAACCTTCTTTTTTAAAAGCAAAAACGGCATTAGGCCCCGCCTCTATCCCGCCAGATATCATTCGTGTAAAATGAACTCCTAAAAAAGGAAATGCAGGATCAGGAACTGGATAAATTAAGTGTTTTACTAAATGTTCAGCCTCGGCAGTCAACTCATAATATTCACCTCGAAAAGGGATAATCTTTGTATCAATTTCACCCAAATGCATTGATGCAACCTGATCAGAATATAATCCTGCACAGTTAATTACCATATCACATTCTACAAAGCTTTTATTGGTAACTATTTGTACTTCTTCATCATTTTCTTCGATAGATCTAACTAGCGTATTCAGATGAATTTCTCCACCTGATAATTTGATTTTTTCTGCTAACTTGATACAAACTGCCTTGTAGTCAATAATGCCAGTTTGCGGAACTCTAATGCCTTGAATGCCAGCAAGATGTGGCTCAATCTCATTTAATTGATCTTTGTCGAGTAACTCCAAACCTTCCAAACCATTTTCTCTACCTCGATCATATAAATCTCTCAATCTGCCTAGTTCAGATTTGTCAGTCGCAACCACAACCTTGCCACACAAATCATATGGGATATTATGCTCATCACAGAATTTAATCAGCATATGATAGCCCTCTATACAATTTTTGGCTTTCAAACTTCCAGGTTTGTAGTATAAACCTGAATGAATAACACCACTATTATTCCCTGTTTGATGATAGGCTAATTCTGACTCCTTTTCTAAGACGACAATCTTTTTATCGTCATATTTTTGAGTTAGATGATAAGCTGTTGCTAACCCCACAATTCCACCACCTACAATGGCAATATCTGCTTGCATATATCTACAAATTAAGGACTTCCGTTGAGTAATTAGCACCTAATCAAGGTCTAATTATCCCCATTTTCTTTTCATAAAATTTCTAAATTGAGGAAATTTATGATTAAAAAACACAAACATTAACCAGTCATAATCAATTACCTTTGTAGCGATGCATAAAATTGAGGAAATTTTAAAAGAACGAATCCTGTTTTTGGATGGGGCAATGGGAACCATGATTCAAAAACACAAGTTGTCTGAATCAGAATATAGAGGAAAACGATTTAAAGATTACGAGCATCCTTTGAAGGGCAACAACGACCTTTTATCAATCACACAACCTCACATAATTTCGGAGATCCACAATCAATTCTTAGAAGTTGGTGCCGACATTATTGAAACCAATACGTTTAATAGCACAACTGTTTCAATGGCAGACTATCATATGGAGAATTTAGTGGTTGAGTTGAATATGGCATCTGCTAAATTAGCGAGAGCTTGTGCTGATGAATACACTAAAAAAAATCCAAACAAACCTCGATATGTAGCTGGTAGTATTGGGCCCACCAATAAAACAACCTCTCTTTCTCCTGATGTAAATAATCCTGGATTTAGAGCTATCGATTTTGATGAATTAGTAATTGCTTACAAAGAACAGGCAAATGCTTTAGCAGAGGGTGGAGTAGATATTTTCTTAATTGAAACAGTATTTGACACACTCAATTGCAAAGCAGCTATTTATGCTATCCTTGAGCTCAAGGAAGAAAAACAAATGGACTTACCAATCATGATAAGTGGTACAATCACCGATGCTAGTGGACGAACGTTAAGCGGTCAAACAGTAGAAGCATTTTGGTACAGTATAAGCCATGCTAATCCACTTAGTGTTGGTTTGAATTGTGCATTAGGTGCTGACCAAATGCGTCCATTTATAAAGGAGCTCAGTGAAAAGGCTTGGTGCAGAGTATCTGCTCACCCAAACGCTGGTTTACCCAATGAGTTTGGGGAATATGATGAAACTCCAGAAAGTATGAGTAAAGTCGTAGGGGAATTTGCATCAAGTGGATACTTAAATATCGTTGGAGGATGTTGTGGAACAACACCAGAGCACTTAAAGGCAATTATTGATAAAGTGAGTCTTGAAAAACCCCGAGCAATCCCGGAGCTAAAAAGTGAATTGAACGCTTAAAATTAGCTAAGAATATCAGACATCTTTGATCCTATTCCAGCAGGAGAATCTACTACATGAATTCCACATTCTCGCATGATAGCTTTTTTAGCTGATGCTGTATCTTCATCTCCACCCACAATTGCACCAGCATGACCCATCGTTCTTCCCGCAGGAGCCGTTTCACCAGCGATGAAACCTACTACTGGTTTAGTCCCAAATT
>JAHEGS010000009.1 GCA_024645005.1 Bacteroidota bacterium | reverse complement strand
TCTTTTTTAAGAATCACTCCGACCTAAGTCTTGATATGGAGGAGGTTACAGCTATTGCGGGTTTAAACGGAGTAGGAAAAACTTCAGTGTTGGATGCCATTCATTTCTTATGTTTAGGAAAATCTTACTTTTCTTCAACTGACGTTCAGTGTATCCAAACCGACCAATTACAATCTGGGATATTAGCTGAAGTTGAAAATCAAAACCAATTTAATCTTAAGGTCAAACTAAAAAGAGGAGCACGAAAAATCATAGAAAAGGATAATATACCATACAATCATATTTCAGAGCATATAGGTCAATTTTTAGCTGTAGTTATTGCCCCTAATGATATCGAACTCATCTATGGCACAAACAATAAAAGAAGGTCATTCATTAATCAAATTATTAGTCAAGTAGATCACAATCACCTCGAAAAACTTGTCAAATACAATAAGTTAATAGAGCACAGAAATAAACATTTAAAAGAGGATGCTATCGATTTGGCACTTATTCAGACCTTGGATGACCAAATTGGACCACTTGCTCATTCTATCTTTAAATCCAGAACTTCTTTTTTCAATGAATTTAGTTCATACTTTAAAGCTAAATACCATCAATTGTCGGACAATAAAGAAGTGATAAAGCTAACTTATCATAGTCAACTAGCTGAAAAAAACTACAATGAGTTAGTAGACACTAACCGACCTAAAGACATTGCTATACGGAGAAGTTCAATAGGAATTCATAAAGACGAAATTGAAATTGGAATTGATGATTTCAGTTTAAAAAAATATGGTTCACAAGGACAAATTAAATCAGGTTTAATTGCATTAAAATTAGCTGAATTCCAGTATTTGAAAGACAAAAAAGAATGGACACCCATCCTTCTTTTGGATGATATCTTTGAAAAAATTGATGAAGAACGTGCAAAAGTGCTTACGCAAATTATTAAAAATGGTAACTTTGGACAAATATTTATTACAGATACCGATTCCAAACGATTAAAGTCTTTTTGTGAGGAAATCGGTAAGCCATTCAAAACAATCACACTATAATAATTGAAAGAAGAAAAATCAATCAAGGACCTACTATCTAACGTATTTAAATCATACAACCAAGGATATAAATATGAAGAAACTAGTGTGATCAATAGTTGGGAACAAATTGTAGGGAACATGATTGCTAAGAATACAACTAAAATATTTATTAATAAAAAAGTATTACACTTAACGCTATCTTCTCCTGCACTCAAGAATGAACTCAGATACCACAAACTAGTACTCATTGATAAAGTCAATGACTTTGCTAAACAAAAAATAATTAACGATATAAATTTCTATTAAATAATGACACACAAAATTGCTCCTTCTATTCTAGCTGCTGATTTTGCTAATCTTCAGAAAGATATTGAAATGGTTAATGAAAGTGAGGCCGATTGGTTTCATATTGATATAATGGATGGTGTATTTGTTCCAAATATTTCTTTTGGGTTTCCAGTTATGAAAGCAATTAATAAATATGCTACTAAACCTCTGGATGTTCATTTAATGATATCAAATCCTGATCAGTATATTCAACAATGTGCTGACAATGGAGCTGAAGTCATCACTGTTCATTATGAAGCTTGCACGCACCTTCATCGAACATTAAATGCAATCAAAGAATTAGGTTGTTTAGCTGGAGTAGCTATAAATCCACATACACCTGTTCATTTGTTAAATGATGTTTTCAAAGAAATTGATTTAATCTGTTTGATGAGTGTAAACCCAGGTTTTGGAGGGCAATCTTTTATAGAAAACACCTATATGAAACTCCAGCAACTCTCTAGTATTTGTCAGCTTAAAAATCACCAACCATTTATTGAAGTTGATGGTGGTGTTAATACAGAAAATTATCAAAAACTGCTTGAATGTGGTGCTAATGTTTTGGTGGCTGGAAGCTCTGTTTTCTCAAGTCCAAACCCGACTGAGACCATATTCACACTAAAACAATAGTCGACACACAATTTCGTTACTATTCTTTTGAGATCATATCTGCTTTTCATATCCTTTCTATTAATCAGTGTGATTAGCTTCTCGCAATCAACAATAAATGGAAAAATTTTGGATATAGAAAAAGCTCCAATTTCGAATGCTTTCATCAAAATTAAGGGTTCATCTTTATCTACCTACTCATCAGTTGATGGAGATTATACAATTACAATTCCTTCTAATCAGATTGTAATTATTCAAATATCCATCTCTACTGAAACTCTTGAAAAAGAAATAGGGCCCTATTTGCCGGGTAAGAAATACAGAAAAAATTTCAACCTTAAATCTTTTGTATCATTGGAAACTGCCATAGTGATTGGAGATAAGAATAGAGATCGTCCGCTTATTAGTATTGAGCCCAAAAAATTAGAACATTTCTCAAATACGGCTGGTTTTGAACAAAAATTAAAACTCATCGGAATGGGAATCAGCTCAAGCGGTGGAGAGTTATCCTCAGGCTATAGTGTTCGGGGTGGAAATTTTGATGAAAATCTGGTTTATGTTAATGATATAGAAATATATCGTCCGTTTCTGGTGAGAAGTGGACAACAAGAGGGTTTGAGTGTAATTAATCCAGACATGGTAGACCGAGTTGATTTCTCTGCTGGTGGTTTTCAGGCAAAATATGGAGATAAACTTTCATCTGTCCTAGATATCAAATATAGAGAACCAGATTCATTTAGACTTACAGCACAGGCAAGCTTACTTGGTTCCAGCCTACACATGGAAAATCGAAGTAAAAATAAACGCTTTAGCTATTTAGTAGGTGCACGATTTAGATCTAATCAATACTTATTGGGTAGCCTTGATGTCCAAGGTGATTATAAACCTTTATTTTTTGACCTTCAGTCACTATTAAAATACAGATTAAAATCAAACCTTAGCCTATCTTACCTGAGTACACTATCTCAAAACAGGTATCTTGTATCACCACAAAGCCAGCAAACAAGTTTTGGTAACGTAAATAGTGCTATTAGTCTTTTTATTGCTTTTGCAGGCAACGAGCTTATGCAGTATACTACTTGGATGAATGCTCTTAGTATGGAATACAAACCCCGAAAAGATGTAACACTCAAGTTTAATACTTCATCCTACACGACATCAGAACGAGAACATTTTACTGTAGAGGGTGCCTACAGGCTCTCCGAGTTAGAAACTAATTTTGGTTCAGACAACTTTGCAAACGAGAAAGCATTATTGGGTATTGGTTATTTTATCGATCACGCTCGAAATGATTTGCAAGCACAAGTCTACTCTGCTTCTCATAAAGGTAAATACGCACGTAAAAATTCGACACTTCAATGGGGGGTTGGATTCAAAAATGAGCAAATATCCGACCGACTTAAAGAATGGAGGTACAATGATAGTAGCCAACACAACATAACCACCATTAACCAACAGAACAAACCTGAGATTATTTTAGACGAATTCTTGAAAGCAAACATTGATATTCAAAGTTTTCGAATTAATGGATACATCCAAAACAGCCAATATTTGAGCAAAGCTTCCAATACAAAAATCACCTATGGCTTGCGAACCAACTATTGGAACTATAACCAAGAAAATGTAATCAGCCCTAGAATGCAATTTTCATGGGAACCCAATAAAAAGTTTAATGACAGTCTAAAAATCACTTCAATTAACCTGGATAGCATCTCAACCAAACGTGATTGGCTACTCCGATTCGCAAGTGGATACTATTACCAACCCCCATTTTACCGAGAACTTAGAAGATTGGATGGAACTCTCAACCCATCCATTAAAGCTCAGCGATCAATCCATTTTGTTTTTGGTGGAGATATGAATTTTGAAGCCTGGGGAAGACCATTTAAATTTATGAGTGAGGTATACTACAAACATCAAGACCACATGATTCCTTATGTAGTTGACAATGTACGAATACGATACTTGGCTGAAAATAGCTCACAAGGATATGCAACTGGAATAGACGCACGTGTGAATGGAGAATTTGTTCAAGGTATCGAATCATGGTTCAATCTGTCAATTCTCCAAACCAAAGAACGTCTTTATTACACAGATAATGATGGGCAAGAACAGCTCAGTGATTGGTTAAGAAGACCAACAGATCAACGTGTAAATTTCTCCATCTTGTTTCAGGATGAACTCCCAAGCGACCCAAGCTATAAACTCAACTTAAGTCTTATTTATGGCTCAAAAATGCCTTTTTTCTTTGATGCCAATAACCGTCAAAATCCTGGGTTTAAAATACCAGCATATCGAAGAGTTGATATTGGATTTTCAAAAATACTTATCGACAAAGACTCCAAAATGCGATCATCCCGATTCAAAAACATTGAGTCTCTATGGGCGAGTTTAGAAGTTTTCAATTTATTACAAGTAAATAATACTATATCCTATGTTTTAATCAAAGATTTCTCCAACAATGTATATGGTGTGCCCAACTTTCTGACTGGAAGAAGACTAAATCTTCGTTTTATCCTAAAAATCTAGGTTTTAATTTAATTCTGAAATAGAGTCAGTTTTGAGAACCACTTCACAGATTAGAGGATTAACTCTGGCAAATTTCAATACAACCCGATCTCCTGATAATTTTATAATATCATTATAGACTACATCTACCCTTTTGGTATACTCAACTTGATCAACTTCATAACTTACAATAAGCCTATCCAATGAACTTCTTGCGAAATCAATTTTGGCAGTGGTATATTCAAAGTCATTTTTTATGAGATATGATTTTCGAGAATAATTCAAGATAGAAATACTTAAAATCCCCAATAAAAAAAACAGAACGAATAAAATAGCTATCCAACGTTCATAGTTAAATCTTATCGTCTGGTGCAGTGATTTTGTCGTGAGGTAAGTGTATATCTCACTTGCAGAAACAGCAAGCGTACTTCCAAAAATGAAATAACCTAATACTGCCCATATGTATGCATATGCAGTGTATTCAAGAAAATAATTAGAATACATCACTTGCAGACCCCAGACTAAGAAAATTACAATTCCAATTAACCGATATGATAATGGAAAAAAAGAAAGGCTTTTCTCGTATTTCTCCTTAATTTTAATTTTACGTGCCTCCTCAAGCCTGGATTTTCTCTGATCTACTGACAATGAATCCCAATAACTATTTTTAGAAGCTGTTGACTTTTTAGATTGTCTTTTTAAACGATTAATTTCAACTAGATAAGCAAGCTTTAATTGACGGTCGTAGTTCTCTTTAGAAGCCTGATTTCCCAAGAATTCTTTGGCGTGATTTAAGTATCTTGTCATTTCTTCCGCATCAGGATCAGAGCTGACATCAGGATGATATTGTTTGATGAGTTTTTTGTATGCAGTCTTTACATCAGCAACTGATGCATAATTCTCCAAGCCAAGTATTTTGTAATAATTAATCAATAGTAACTTCGAAATTAAATGACTCTTTTTGATAAAACCATTTAAAAATGAAAATGATTAATTAAAAATAGGTTAAGATTAAAAATCACCTAAATCATACAAAACTATTCATTAAGAAACTACATTTGAAAGGTATGAACATACATCAAGAATCAATGTTAAAAAAAGGATCATTATCGGATAAAGTGATTTGGGTTACCGGTGGTGGAACAGGATTAGGTAAATCCATGGTAAAATCATTTGTAGATCTTGGAGCTAAAGTAGCTATTTCTGGAAGGAGATTGGAAAAATTAGAAGAAACACAAAAAGAAATATCTGAAGAAAAAATACTTCCCATCGTTTGCGACGTTCGAGAAAGTGGGCAAGTAGAGTCTACCCTTTACCAAATTGTTGACCATTTTGGCACTTGCAATGGATTGGTAAACAATGCTGCGGGTAACTTTATTAGTCCAACAGAACGTCTTAGTCACCGAGCCTTTGATATTATTCTAGACATTGTTCTTAAAGGGAGTAAAAACTGTACATTAAGTTGTGGTAAATACTGGATTAAGAATGACATCCCTGCCAATGTCTTAAATATTGTTACAACATATGCAACTACTGGAAGTGGTTATGTAGTCCCAAGTGCTATGGCAAAAGCTGGCGTATTAGCCATGACCCGAAGTTTAGCTGTGGAATGGGCCAAATACGGTCAGAGACACAACGCTATTGCTCCAGGACCATTTCCCACAAAAGGAGCTTGGGATCGTTTATTCCCCAAAGAAATGTCAGACAAAGTGAGTCTTGAAAAAAGAATCCCATTACGAAGAATGGGAGAACATCAAGAACTAACCAATCTAGCCTCCTACCTCATGTCTGACTACTCAAGTTACATAAATGGTGAAGTAGTAACTATTGATGGTGGTGAGTGGCTTCAAGGTGCAGGACAATTCAATCAAATGGAAGCTATATCTGAAAAAGAATGGGACATATTGGAAAAAATAATCCGTTCCAACCAAAAAAAGTCATAACTCATTAAAACTAGCAACTTTTGTTTAATTCTAAATTTAAATATACCAATGTCAATTGAGGATTCACCTATGCAGGTGAAGTTCAAAACAAAATTTAAGAACATATTTGCTCACAAATCGAAATAAGAATAAAAACTATTTACATTTAAATATCATTAATTTTAAAACTACATACACATGAAATTACCACTTGTAAAAAATAAAATTATTGTACTCTTCATTTTATCAAGCCTCATTTTTATATACCAAGATAGTGTTACCTATACTGGAGGAGCTCCTGGAGGATACTCAAATGCACCAAGTGAATCAAACTGCACAAGTTGTCACGGTGGCTCACTTCAAACAAGTGGAAGTAACTTCAACAACATTAATCTTACAACTAACTTTACCGGAGGTGGCTACATTCCTGATAGTACATATACACTAACTTTAAATTACAAGCACACTGGTAAAAGTAAATTTGGCTATCAACTTACCTGCCTTGACAATTCCAATCGAATGGCGGGTAGTTTTAGTCTGATATCGGGGAATAACAAATCTTTTACAAATTCTTCAACAATAGGAGGATCTACTAGGTACTATATGGGCCAAACTCGATCAGGTGCTTCTGGGTCTGGATCTGCGGCATGGAGTTTTAGATGGACTGCACCCTCAACAAATAAAGATACGCTTACGATTTATGCCGTTGTTAATGCTACTAATTCCTCTTCTTCAACTGCAGGAGATGTTATCATTGCCAAACAATTCAAACTAGTGCCCTCAACACTTTTACCTGTAGCTAAGGCAGCTACGAATAACACTTCACCATGTCAAAATACAAGTATACAATTATCTGGTTCTGGAACCAACAACCCCACCTCCTACTCTTGGTCAATACCTGGAGGAAATCCGAGCATTTCCAATAAAAAAAATCCGAATGTAGTTTTCAACTTCCCGGGTAAGAAAAGAGCTATTCTCACCGTCACTAATGCTAAAGGTAAATCTAAACCTGATACTATAGAACTAAATGTCCTAAAATCACCAGGTCCATTCATTCCTGGAGGTTCAAGCCGAACAATTTGTAACGGTGATTCCTTATTATTAAAACCTTCTACCATAGAATCTGGTGTCATATATACGTGGAGTAATGGAATACAGTCAGACTCCCTTTGGGTAAATAAACCAGGAGATTATTTTGTTTCTGCACAATCTAGCACTGGTTGTGGTAAGAATAGTAACACCATTACTATTAAATTTTACGACAAACCTATCTCTTCATTGTCAAGTTCAGTGAATACTTCGAACGATAGCACATGTAAAAATAGCACAATTACTTTGTTTTCGGATTCTACCAATTACGACAGTTTCTACTTTTTTAAATCAGGAACACTTTTAAGTAGTTCATCCAACTTTAATTATGATGTACTGGTTGACTCATCCTCTACTTTTGGATTAATAGTAAAGGACCAAAGAGGATGTTTGAGTGATACATTTAAATATGATGTATTTACAAAAGATAAACTACCTGAGGCCCAGATATCTTGCCTTACATCAACACCTGATAGCATTATATTCTCTTGGTCTGACCCATATATTCACAACGGATACCAAGTTAGTATCGATGGTGGTAAAAATTGGTCATTCCCATCAAGTGGTAGTAATGGAAAAACACACGAAATTGGAAATCTAAATCCTGAGGACTCAGTAACAATCTGGGTACGTGGAGTTGACCCAAGCCCATGTTTCTATAGTGACATTGCAAGCAAGAAGTGTTTTACTAAAGCGTGTACTCCCTTGAATGCCAGTATCAAAGCAGATTCTAGTATCTGTCTCGGAGATCTGTGGACTATTGAAATCAATGGATTAAATAATGAAAATTATAGTCTGAATCTAGATGGCGGTAGCTCATTTACTGACACTATTTTCTCATTCAACCCAACAGTTTCTCGAGATTATATTTTTCAGGTCAATGACTCATCATACCTAACTTGTCCTGCTAAAGAAATTAAAATCCCACTTCTTGTCAATGAAATAAGAAACTCTGATTTGAAACCCGCTAAGAATAAAGCATTTTGTGAAAATGAAGCAATCACTTTTATTGCTAGCGATAGTATGGACAAATGGGATTTTATTTTGAATGGTGCAATGACTCAATCAGGGAATAGTTCTGTTTACACCAACAATTCAATGACTGATGGTGATAGCATTTTTGTGATTTTTTCAAAAGGAAAATGTATAGATACCTCTCAAGTTCTCAGAGTAAATATTGAAACTAATATTGATGCCTCATTTGATTACTCCAGAAATCAAACAGAATATTCATTCACACCAACTATTGGCTCTTTCGAAACTTATTCATGGAATTTTGGAGACGGAAGCCCACTTTCTAATGCTATTTCTCCAACTCATAATTACGAGACAAGTGAAGGTAAAGATGTTAATGTAAACTTAGCTGTAACTACATCTAACCAATGTATTGAAGATAGTAGTCTACTGATTTCTTTACCCGTATTCAGTAACATAAAAGAATTTAACAAACTAGGTATTCATATTTATCCCAATCCAATAGATCAAACATTGAATCTAGCGCATAAGCTAGGTCGAGATTTTAAGCTCATAATACGAACAATGGAAGGTAAATTCATTCAAGAAAACATCATTAATAAAGCCCATAATCAAATTGATTTACACCACCTCGAAACAGGCATTTATATACTTGACATTATTGATAAAGATCAACATTGGTCAACAACTATCTTAAAAAGGTAAATATTTGCTTAATGAAGCATTACTCGATCTCTTTTCTTGCCTAATTTTCGGTAAGAAACAGAATCTTTGGGTAATTCTCTACTGAAGTTTTGAATTACTTTTT
Organism: Bacteroidota bacterium; assembly: GCA_024645005.1. Taxonomy (GTDB): domain Bacteria; phylum Bacteroidota; class Bacteroidia; order NS11-12g; family UBA9320; genus UBA9320. The sequence continues at coordinate 18,223 of JAHEGS010000009.1, read as the reverse complement.
TGGGTAAATGTGGTTGTCCAGCATCAACCCATGCTGAATACCAAAAACATCCAATCATAAATATTGCTTTTTTCATTCGGCGTTCAACCATATTGTTGAGCATGTGGTGATATGTATTTGAGAACTCACGGCTATAAACCCTAACTGTTGTTGCACCTCTCTGCTCAAAAGAGTACTTTAAATTTGACGACTTTGAGGTTAGTTCACTTTCTATTCTTAATACAGAATCTTTTGCAGAGAAACTATCTTCAATCGCTTTCCATACAAACAATAGGGGCTGATCTCCATATTTAGCATTCCCCACAAAAAAATCATAGTCAGTTAAAAAGATTTCAGGAAGTCTTGATTCCCATAGACCATGTATTCCATGTTGATTTGTTAATTGACCATTATAATTTTCGGTAGTATGCAATGGCACATGAGCATCAGCAATGTAATGCCCTAGATCAGCACTTAATTTTAATATCTGTTCAAAATCATGATTTTTCATTGCCAGCATCAACCAATATTTTACATTTAAAATATGCCATGGAACTATCCCATGATCTAATAAAACTTCTTCGCTATATTTAGTTTTAGCACTATCCCAATAAAAGGGTATGGTATCTATAGGAATAATTGACTCATAAAAATCAATATCAATATAATGCCTTGGTGATTCATCATCCATTACATAACGCCTCTGATCGGGACGAACAGCCAACTCTTTGATAAGGTCAATGTTTGTCTTATAAAAACCAAACATTTCAGGTGGAAGTGTAAAACATGCATGATAATTAATTTCCTTGTGAGCATGAAAGCCCCATGGTAAAATAGAATTAAAAGAAATGACTAATAAAAAAGCAAAAAGAATCCTCATAGAGTCCAAATGTAATTTTAATCGGAAACTACACCAAAAAAGTAGATTTAGTCTTTACGATATGTATAATTTACGTAGATATCAGAATTACCTTCACTACCGCCTCCTTCATCCCAATAATCATCATCCCAATAATCATCATCCCAATCATCGAAATCATCATCAAGAGGAGGCTCATTTTGAGGCCCCTTGTTTCGATATACTATTCCAAAAAGAACGCCCGAAATTGCACCCGATAGGTGACCCTCCCATGAAATATTTTTGCCTATTAGTTTTCCAAAATCTGGAAATAACCCATAAATTAAACTTCCATACAAAAAAATCAGTGTAAAAGAAGCTGCCAACATTTCTTTATTTCGAGTTAAAAAAGAATGAGTCACAACAAAAAAGATCAGAGCATAAACCAAACCACTTGCACCAATGTGATTACTTCCTTGTTGTCCTATGAAAAAAAGGAGAATTCCAGTAAACAATGTATTCAGGATTAAAATTGAAAACCTTTCATCATTGAAATTAATAAAAATAAAGCCCAATGATAATAATAACGGAATAGAATTACTCAGCAAGTGGTCAAAATTACCATGCAAAAAAATCATCGTAAATATGCCATACCATTCTTCCCATTTTTGTGGGTGCAAACCATGTGAATTTAAGTCTAATTCATATCTTAAATTGACAAAAAACACAATCCAGATAGACACAACTAATAAAGCTGGCCAAACCACAGAATCAATTAGTTTTATCAAAAATGAAAACATTCCAGTATTTAGTTATCAAAATATGTTCCAATCAAAATTAACTGACATAAGGTCCTTATTTCAACAAAGGAAAAGTAAGACTCCTAATTAAATCTTAAAAAAGACTAAACTTGCAACAAAATTGAATAATTAATGGCTTTACAATGTGGAATCGTGGGCTTGCCCAATGTAGGAAAATCAACACTATTCAACTGTTTAAGTAGTGCAAAGGCTGAGAGTGCAAATTATCCATTTTGTACAATCGAACCGAATGTGGGAATGATAACTGTTCCCGATGAACGATTAAATAAGATTTCTGACCTTGTTAATCCACAAAAAATTATACCAACAACTGTTGAAATTGTTGACATCGCTGGTCTAGTAAAAGGAGCTAGTAAAGGAGAAGGATTAGGAAATCAATTTCTGGGAAACATCAGAAATACTGACGCAATTCTCCATGTGGTTCGATGCTTTGACGATGATAATATAACCCATGTTGACGGTAGTATCGATCCAGTAAGAGATAAGGAAATTATTGATACAGAACTTCAACTTAAAGATCTTGAATCGATTGAAGCAAAGATTTTAAAAGTTAAAAAACTCGCAGAAACAGGGAACAAAGAAGCTAAAACAGTTTACGAAGTAGTATCCCAAATAAAATCCACACTTGAACAAGGTAAATCTGCAAGATCAATAGATTTAGACCAAAACCAATTAGAGCTAATCAAAGATCTAAATTTATTGACACTTAAACCCGTTTTGTATGTCTGTAATGTTGACGATGCTAGTGTTGTAAATGGCAATAAACACACTGAAACATTTATCAAAAGTGTGAAAAATGAGAATGCACAAATCATGTTCGTTTCAGCTGAAATAGAATCAGATATGATTGATATGGAGGAAGAAGATAAAATGATGTTTTTAGAAGATATGGGGCTCCAAGAAAGTGGTGTAAATCGCATCATTAAATCTGCTTACCAATTATTAAACTATCAGACTTATTTTACGGCTGGCGAAAAAGAAGTTCGAGCATGGACCATAACACAAGGTAATACTGCTCCTCAAGCTGCTGGTGTTATTCATACCGATTTTGAAAAAGGATTCATTAGAGCTGAGGTTATTGCATACGAAGATTACATCGAGTTTGGATCGGAGGCAAAATGTAGAGAGGCAGGAAAATTAAGAGTTGAAGGTAAGGATTACATAGTCAAAGACGGGGATATCATGCACTTCAGGTTCAATGTATAGATATTTCTCTAAATTTGTGATAAATAAAAAAATATGAAAAATTTAATCAAACTATTAAGTCTAGTTGTAGTTCTAAGTTTAACATTTACCGCTTGTGAAGAGCAAAAAGAGTGTAAAAAGGAATGCAAAAAGGAATCCTGTGAAAAAAAAGAAGCATCTTCTTGTGATTCTGAAAAGGAAAAGTCTTGTTGTAAAAAGAACAAAGAAACCTGCGAACAGGAGAACAAAAAGCCGTGCTGTGATAAAAAAACTGACTCAAAAGAAAACGAATCAAATAATGACACTACTCAAAATGATGTAGTTATTGGTGATTTTGTCCTCTAAATAAAAGAATCCGATTCTCTCAAATCTTTTATCTTCAAACTTCTGATAAAAACAGACATACCAGATAGGACGCATATAATTAATCCAGTTAGTCCATCAAGAAAACCCAATTTAAAAAAATAGTCTCTTATAAATCGAAAAATAGGCTTGAAAGTAAAATGATAAAAATTCACGCTTTTTCCTTTTGAAAATCGATCATTTGCACCCCAAGTGCTATATCTATCCCATTTTTCTAAATAATGATGGATGTCTTTAAATGTATAATGAATTAGCTTTTCTTTTAGAATACCGACCTTACCATCGCAAATCATTTCAGCATGGACATTTTTATCCTCATACACACATCTATCCTTTCTAAACAATCGAATAACCTTATCCCCTTGCCAACCAGAAAATCGAATCTTTTTCCCCATGAAATGATTTTGTCTTTTGATCCAAAAAGCACAATAAGGCAAATCTTTTTTTAGGACGTTAATAATTTCTGTTTTTAATTTAGATGTGATTCTCTCATCAGCATCAATCAAAATCACCCAATCATGTGAAGCTTGTGGAATGGCCCAATTTTTTTGAGAAGCAGAATATTCATAAGTCCTTTGAATAACTTTAGCTCCCTTATTTTTAGCAATCTTTACCGTTGAGTCTTTACTGAATGAATCAACAACTAATATTTCATCAGCCCATGATACTGAATCAATAGCATCAGCAATATTATGCTCTTCATTAAATGTTGGGATTAATGCTGATATCTTATAATTCATCAAATTAGATATTTTTAGTCATCAAAGGTATCATTTTTATACTTTTGTTTTTGGTTATAGTTTAATTTATTAATAATGAAAATCAGCGGTTTCACCTTTATTAAAAATGCAGAAAAGTTATATATCCCTGCAAAACAGTCTATACTTTCCATCTTACCAATTTGTGATGAATTTATAATTGCAATTGGAGATAATGATAAAGATGACCATACTTTAGAAATTATTCAATCCATCAAATCAGAAAAAATTAAAATCATACATACAAAATGGAACACCAAGGACTACCCTAAAAACACCATATTTGCTCAACAAACTGATATTGCAAAACAACATTGTAAAGGAGACTGGTTATTCTATCTTCAATGTGATGAAGCTATCCACCAAAATGACTTGGTAACAATAAAGAAAGCATGTGAGGATCACCTTGACAGTAAAAGTGTGGATGGTTTTTTATTCAATTATTTACATTTTTGGGGGGATTACAATCATTATCACAACAGCCATTCATGGTATAAAAAAGAAATCAGGATTATTAGAAATTTACCTTCTATTCATTCTTGGAAAGATGCTCAATCTTTTAGAAAATTTTCAAAATGGGAAGGTGGAACATTCAATGACTATGCAAGCAAGAAAGACAATGCTAAATTAGATGTTATTGAGCTCGATGTTAATGTTTTTCATTATGGTTATGTAAGGCCCCCAAAAATGATGTCTAGTAAGAGAAAATCAAGCTCTTCTTCCTATCACGGGAAAAATGCAAAAATTTTATCAAGAATAGCTGTCGAATATGACTATGGACCATTAAATAAGCTAAATAAATATGAAGGATCTCATCCATCCGTTATGAAAGATTGGATTGGTCTATTTGATTGGTCGTCAAAATTGCAATACAGTGGTACAAGGAATAAAAAACGAGCACCTCATAAACATGAAAAAATAAAATACAGGTTATTATCCTTCATAGAAAACACATTTTTAAATGGTAAAGTCATAGGGGGATTCAAAAACTATAATATTATCCATAAATCTAAAATTTGAAAATAAAAAAACCTCAGGATATGAAATCCCAAGGTTTAATATATTTTTAATATCCAGAACTTATTTTGAAACCAATTCCTTGATATGATCTTCCAAATCATACTCATCTCCTTCAACATAGCCTGTGTGCGTATATACAATTTGACCAGATTGGTTGACAAGGAAGGTTACAGGAGGATTGGCAACATTCATAGCTCTTTGCAACTCCCCATTAGGGTCTAATAAAACATCAAAATCCCAGTTTAACGCATTTACGGTAGGTTTCACCTTTGCTGCATTTCTTGAATCGTCTAAACTAATAGCCACTAATTCCATATTATAGTCCTGTACCCATTCCTCTAGGAGTGAATTGATATTCTTCAACTCTTTGATACATGGCTTACACCAAGTTGCCCAAAAAGAAATAACTGTAATTTTTTCATTAGCACCATAATCAGTAAGGTTTACATCCTTTCCATCAATATTTTTGAGGGTAATTTCAGGAAGATAAGACATGGATGAATTATCATCTTGAGCATAAGAATATGCTGACATGAAAACCATCATTAGTAATGTAAAATATTTTTTCATTTAAATTTTATTAAATGTTAATCAATCAACATGCCAAAAATTAAAATAATCCATTAATCTCTGCGTCAATCTTATTGATAATTGCTCCTAAATGTTCCGGATTATTCTCAAAATCAATATCATCAACATCTATAATTAAAAGTTTTCCATCCTTATATGTGCTAATCCAAGCTTCATATCGTTCATTGAGCCTCTTGAGGTAATCAAGTCGGATACTATCTTCATACTCTCTACCTCTCTTTTGAATTTGTCCAACCAAGTTTCCAATGGAACTTCTCAGATAAATCGTTAAATCAGGTGCATCCACACTAATTTTAATATTGGTAAATAAAGCTTGATAGGTATCAAAATCTCGAGTACTCATCAATCCCATAGCATGAAGATTAGGAGCAAATATGTATGCATCTTCATAAATTGTTCGGTCTTGTATGATATTTTTTGTGCTATTTTTTGCTTGAATCAAGCTGCTAAATCGCGTATGTAGAAAATAAATCTGTAGGTTAAAAGACCAACGCGTCATATCATCATAAAAGTCAGTGATATACGGATTATTATCCATAGCCTCATAATGAGGCTCCCAATCATAATGGTTTGATAATAGTTTGGTTAGTGTAGTCTTACCTGACCCGATGTTACCTGCTATTGCTATATGCATTTTATTTTTTGGTTAGTTATATTTATTAATAGAAATTCTTAAATCCAATAATCTCTCTTACTTCGTGTAGGGTTTTATTGGCACTTTCATTCGCTTTTTCAGCACCTACTTTTGCTGCTTTGGCTAAAGCTTGGGAATCATTTTTATAATGATTTATTCGTTCTCTAATAGGGGCTACAAATTTCAGTACATCATCTGCTATTTGCTTTTTAAAATCACCATATCTGATTTGAGCAGTTTGATGTAAATCCTCAAAATGAGTAATGGTGGATTTATCAGAAACTAAGTTCATAATATCAAACAAATTCTGAAGACCTTCAGACTTAGGCATTCCTGGTTCAGTCGGCCCATTATCAGTTACTGCCCTCATAATTTTTTTTCGAATGACTTGATCTTCTTCATCAAAAACAATCGTGTCAGCATCTCCACTACTTTTACTCATTTTCCCTTGTGCTGTAAGTCCAGGAACTTTAATTAGTTTACCGGTATTACTGTAGGCTTTTGGTTCGTTAAAGTATGTATTACCATACATATGATTAAATCGATTAGCAAAAGTTCTTGTCATTTCCAGATGTTGCTGTTGATCCATACCCACTGGAACAAAATCAGCATGATGTGCTAATATATCAACTGCCATAAGCACTGGATATGTCAATAAGCCAGCATTGACATTATCTTTTTGAGATCGTATTTTTTCCTTAAAAGATGTACTTCTCTCTAGTTCACCCAAATACGCATTCATATTCATATAAGTGTATAGTTCGGCAATGGCTGGTACATCACTTTGAATAAACAAGGCACATTTTTCAGGATCAACCCCCATAGCCAAATGTTCAGCTAAAACTTGTTTGACATTGGTATGCAAATCAGATGGTGTAGGGTGAGTAGTCAAGGAATGAATATCAGCAATAAAAAAAAAGCATTCATGTTCTTCCTGCATTTTAAGAAAACTTTTAACTGCACCAAAATAATTACCTAAATGTAACTTACCAGTGGGCCTTATTCCAGATACTACTCTTGACATTTCGTTATTGAAGCCTCAAAAATAGAACGCCAATAACATTATCCCAATGATGTGGATATTTAAAGTGACTTAATTTTTAATAAAACTATTTTTTTGAGTCAAATTGCTTTTGAAAAAGCATAAAATATGGTCCCTTATTTGCCATTAACTCGTTATGACTCCCTATTTCAACAACTGACCCCTTATCAAGGACAAGAATTGAATCAGCCTCTCGTATGGTACTCAATCGGTGTGCAACAACTATTGAAGTTCTATCCACCATTAATTTCTTTATCGCTTTTTGAATTAGATCCTCCGTCTCTGAATCAACACTCGAAGTAGCCTCGTCCATGATTAATATTCTTGGATTAGCAGCCATCGCTCTGATAAAACTAATTAACTGACGTTGTCCGCCTGAAAGTGTAACCCCTCTTTCCATCACTTGATAATCGAATCCACCCTCTAAATTTTTGATGAATTCATATGCACCTATAACCTTAGCTGCATCTTCCATCTGTTGGAGTGAAATATTCTCATTCTTTAAATTTATATTCTCTCCAACACTGCCGGCAAAAAGAAACACATCTTGCAGTACAACTCCAATTTGTTGCCTTAATGAGGGCAAACTCAGGTTTTTCACATCAACACTATCGATTAAGATTTCCCCTTTTTGGCATTCGTATAGGCGAGTAATTAGACTAATTACACTTGATTTTCCAGCACCAGTAGCACCAACAATTGCAAGACTTTTACCTGACTTAACGTGAAAATTTAAATCTTTTAAAACAGGAACTCCCTCATCATATGAAAACCATACACGATTAAATTTAATATCACCTTCGATACTCGATAAAACTTGCGTACCAGATTGCTCTAATTCAGAGGAATCATCTAGCAAATCAAAAATACGATCACTACTTACCATTCCCATTTGCATCGTATTAAATCGATCGGCAATGAATCTTATAGGTCTAAAAATAAGGCTTGTATATAAAATAAATGCTGAAATAAGTCCAACACTTGCTTGTGAAGGATAGCCAATACTCCAAAAAATAATTAATGCTAGAGTCAAACTGCTTAAAATCTCTACAATTGGAAAAAAAATTGCATAGTAAAAAATAGACCTCTTATTAGCCTCTCGATGTTCACGATTTATTTCTTCAAACTTGGCATACTCTTGATTTTGTTTACCAAATACTTGCACAACTTCCATTCCTACAATTTGCTCCTGAACAAACGAGTTCATTTGAGATACTTTTTCACGAACAGTCTGAAAAGATTTCCTCACCCCCTTTCTGAAAAAATCTGAGGCAATAATCAACAATGGCAAAACACAAAGAGAAATGAATGTTAACTGCCAGCTGCTATAAAACATAACAATTAAAACTGTAACTATTTGTGCTAGATCTCCCATAATTGAAATAAAACCCTGTGAGAAGAAAGACGATATCGTTTCAACATCGGATACAGAACGTGTCACTAACATACCCACCTTGCTCTTGTCAAAAAATCGGCTATTCAGGGACAAAATATGTTTGTACACTTTCATTCTTAAATCTTTAATCACTTTTTGACCGAGCAAATTAGATACATACGTATTTCCAAAAATGACAACACTATTAAATATTAGATGAATAAGAATAAAAATGGAAAAGGTAGTAATCCCCTCAACATCTTTATCAGCAATAGGATAATCTAAAGTATGCTGAACTAACATCGGTCGAATAGGGGCTAGAAGTGTAGCCAAAATCGTAAGAAGAAAAGCAAGAAAAGCTATTGATTTATGCGGCTTTGCTAATTTTATTATCCGCACTATTAAATGGAAATCAACCAAAAATGATGTCTTCTTAGATTTTATGTTCATCCCAATTATATCCTACTTCTATCAAATATAGACCCGAAGCAGATACACTTTTCCCAGCACTACTTCGCTCCCGATCACTAATTATTTTCTGTAATTCTTCTGTAGAAATATTTCCATAACCAACCTCCAAGAGTGTTCCCACCAATGCTCTCACCATATTTCGTAAAAATCGATTTGATGTTACGTAAAATTCCAATTTACCATCCCTCTCTTCCCATCTGGCCTCCATTAAATCACAGATAGTCGTTTTATTATCTCCACCCCGTTTACAGAATGAGGCAAAATCAGTATGATTTAGCAGTTCTTTGCATGCGGCATTCATTAGCGTGATATCAGGTTTATTGTACAAGAATAAATTTTGATTTTCCATAAAAGGATCTTTAATCACAGTCGCCTTGTATACATAGCTACGATAAGTTGCTGAAAAACGAGCATGGAACTGATCATTTACTTCAAAGGCTTGTCTTACAGCTATATCTTTCGGAAGCATTTGATTTAATCTAAAGATAAACCGATCTGGAAGAACTAAGCTATAATCAAAATGTAAAAAAAATTGTGTAGCATGCACACCTGTATCTGTCCTTCCACAACCCATTACTGAGGTTTGAACTTTTAAAATTTTAGACAACTCTTTTTCTAAAACTTCCTGAACAGTAATATTATTCGACTGCATTTGCCAGCCATGATATTTCGTCCCGTTATAAGCTATTTCTAATACGTACCTCAATCAAGTACAAAGCAATATAATTTTAATTAAAATCAAGATAGAAAATCATATGAAATGCAATGAGTTAGAATATTTATATAGTAATAATTCTAGATTTCATTTATTCCATCTAAATTCAAAATAATTTATCATTAAAAGTATCTATCTAATTCTATTTTTGTTGGCATATTATCAAACTAGACCAACCATAACATGAACCAACAATTAATAGAATGCGTACCCAATTTTAGTGAGGGTCGTGATTTGAGTATAATAAAACAAATCACCAATGAGATTGAGAGTATTGAAGGAGTAAAACTATTAGATGTGGACCCTGGTGCTGCCACAAATCGTACGGTCGTAACTTTTGTTGGAACACCACAAGCAGTTGTTGATGCTGCCTTTAAAGCAATTGTAAAAGCTGGTGAGTTAATTGATATGAGTAAACACTCAGGAGAACATGCAAGGATGGGAGCTACAGACGTATGCCCTTTCATTCCAGTAGCGAATATATCTATGGAAGAAACTGCCAATTGGGCGATTAAACTTGCTCAAAAAGTTGGAGAATCAACCAAAATACCAGTTTACCTGTATGGAGAGTCACAACCCAATAAAAAACGTCATGTATTATCTATTATTAGATCAGGTGAATATGAAGGATTCTTTGAAAAAATTAAAAAACCTGAATGGAAACCTGATTTTGGGCCTCAAGAATACAGTGCAAAATCTGGAGCGACTACTATTGGTGCTCGTGACTTTTTAATTGCCTACAACATAAACCTAAATACCAAATCTACTCGAATCGCAAATCGAATTGCTTTTGATGTAAGAGAAAATGGAAGAGTAAAACGTATTGGCAACCCTTACACAGGGAAAATTGTTACTGACGAAAATGGAAAAACAGTGCGTCAACTTGGAACATGTAAGGCTGTTCAAGCTGTTGGGTGGTACATTGATGAATATAACGTCGCACAAGTAAGTGCAAATCTGACAAACTATCGTATTACTCCAATACATACTTTTTTTGATGAGGTCCAAAAAAGCTGCATAAACAGAGGAGTTAGAATAACAGGTAGTGAGTTAGTAGGACTGATTCCGCTAAAGGCAATGTTAGATGCGGGTAAACATTATCTAAAAAAACAGGGCAGGTCCCTAGGAGTTAGTGAGGAAGAACTTATCCATATCGCTATCAAGTCGATGGGGCTTGATGAATTAGGTCCGTTTGACCCTAACAAAAAAATTATTGAATACCAGCTTAAGAATGATAGTGATGAACATTTAATTAACCTATCAGCAAAAAAACTAGCACAAGAAACCGCTTCTGAAAGTATGGCACCTGGAGGTGGAAGTATATCCGCATATGTAGGTTCGCTGGGTGTTTCACTTGGCACTATGGTTGCAAATTTATCAGCCAATAAACCTGGTTGGGAAGAAAAACTAAGTACGTTTTCTGATTGGGCTGAGGTTGGACAAACCATTCAAAAAGAATTATTATTTCTTGTAGATGAAGACACAAGATCTTTTAATCAAATTATTGATGCCATTCGAATGGCAAAAGATACAGAACATGAAAAGAAAATAAGGTTAGATGCTATACAGAATGCTAGTAAATATGCTGCTGAAATCCCATTCAAAGTAATGCAAACAAGCTATAAATCACTTGATTTACTAAAAGCTATGTTAGAAATTGGTAATCCAGCATCTATCTCCGATACTGGTGTCGGAGCCTTGTGTTGCCTTACTGCAATAGAGGGTGCATATATGAATGTAAGAATCAACACTAAAGATCTCGACGATAAAGAATTTGCTGACAGACTCAACCAAAAAGCAAATAACCTCATGTCACAAGCTAAGGAAAATCTTAGCTTGATTATAGACCAGGTTCATGCATCTATCCAATAAAGTGGATTTTTTTTGACAAAAGTGACCATTCTTTATCATTAAAATTCTTTATAATTGTGCCTTGCGAGCAATGAATATACCTACATCAACTATTATGAAAAAATTTCTAATTCTATTTATCATATCTACAGGTTTCAATACCTATGCACAGCAAGATCCATATTACACTCACTTTAAAGACGTAATTCAGGCTTACAATCCAGCTGGTGCAGGACATGGTCAGGGAATGATATGCGTCAGTGGTCTAACTCACCACCAATGGAGAGATTATACTGACGATACAGAATTAAGAGGAACGGATATTACCAGTGATTTACCAGGTCAGGATGTCGCTCCAGTTACTTATAATATGAATGTAAATTCTGTATTCAATCTAGGTAAATCTGGCGATCAATTTTTAGGTGCTGGTTTATCCATCATTGATGATAAAATTGGATATTCAAAATCGACTTCTATCATGGCTAATTTAAATTGGCGTAAGCAATTCCAAGGAGGATTCAACGAGATTGCTATCGGTCTTGGAGTTGGTGGCACGCAATGGGGATGGGATAATCCAAAATTTAAGGCAAAAGATTTATCTGACCCCAACATTCCTATTAGCGGTGCTAACGAAATGAATTTGGACATGAATGTTGGTTTATTGTACAAGCAACAACAATTAGGTGTTAGCTCATTCAAAAATTTCTATGCAGGTTTTTCTGTGACAAATGTTAATCAAGCCCAGTACTCAGTTACAGTTAACACAGCCGACCAACAAACAAGAGATCTAAAGATGTCTTATGTGCCCCACTATTACACTGTTATTGGTAGTGATTTCGAAATGGGTAATATTACATTAGAACCTGCTATCTTAGCTAAGTATGGTCTGCTTCAAGGATCATACAAGCCTCAAGTAGATTTGAACATGACCGCATTATTTGCAAATACTTTCCGAGGAGGACTAGCATACAGACAATGGGCAAATAGCGATGCAATTTCTGTTTTACTTGGTTACCAAAAAGATAATATCAAAATTGGATATTCATACGATATCACTGTCTCAAACATTCAAAAAGTGAGTAATGGTACACATGAAATATTTGTGAGGTATTGTATACCAATATCAGTTGCCCCTCCAACTAAAATTATTAGAGAAAGTGTTAGATTCCTTTAATACAGGTAAGAAGATTTCAGTTAAGATACTTAAAAGATATTTTCTACGTTAAATACCCAAGCAATGTAAATATTGTTGTTTTTTTCAACATTTAAACGTTAATTTGTCAAACTTTTAAAAGAGTAATTAGATATGAAATATACAGCTAAAGCACTAGTAGTTATGGCATTCCTCACCTTGATTGGTTGCGGAATGGGTGATAATGGTGAACTAATAGGTGTACAAGGCAGAAGACCTTGGTTTCACCCACAGCCCTATGGAACGGTATATATTCCAACTGGAACATTCCATACAGGACAAAGTGATGAAGATATTTTTCACACATACATAGCTCCTAACAAACAAGTTTCGGTTGCTGCTATGTGGATGGATGATACTGAAATTACAAATAATGAGTATCGCCAGTTCGTAGCATATGTAAAAGACAGCTTCATGCGTCTTGAAATGGAAGCTACTGTAGAAATCGAGGACGAATATGATGATTATGAAGTCCTTGATTATGATGCTGATGTTACTGTTGAAGATTTTTACAACGAACATGGTGATCGATACTACTATAAAGGCAAAGAAAGATACGAGCACCGCAAACAATGGGACATACGTAAGCTAGAGTATACGTATACTTACGTCGATTTTCAATCTGCAGCTAAAGGGAGTTACCTTGAATCTAATCGAGCTGATTACCTAGTAACCAAAACAAGAGCGATTTATCCAGATACACTTGTTTGGGTAAGGGATTTCACATACTCGTACAATGAGCCTATGACTCGTCAATACTACAATCATCCAAAATACGATGACTATCCAGTAGTTGGTGTTAACTGGCATCAAGCAAATGCATTTTGTAATTGGAGAACTCGATGGATGAACAGATATTGGTCTAGACAAGAAATGCCTATAACTGAAGATTGGAGACTTCCAACTGAATTTGAATGGGAATTTGCAGCAAGAGGTGGAAGAGATAACAACATGTACCCTTGGGGTGGACCTTATACTCGAAATAGTAAAGGTTGTTTATTGGCTAATTTCAAACCAAATCGTGGTAACTACATGGCTGACGGTGGTTTTTGGCCTGTAAGAGCAGATTCATACTTCCCTAATGATTATGGTTTGTACAACATGGCAGGTAATGTTGCTGAATGGACAATTTCAGCGTATGATGAAGCTAGCATGCAGTTTACACACGACCTAAACCCTGATTATCAGTACGATGCTGATGATGATGGACCGCTTTCACTCAAACGAAAAGTTACTCGTGGTGGAAGCTGGAAAGATGTAGCATACTTCATTCAAAATGGTTCCAGATCATACGAATACCAAGATACATCAAAATCCTACGTTGGTTTCAGATGTGTTCAGACCTATATTGGTAGAAGTGCAAATGATACTAAATAAGCTAAAATTGGCTTATTCCCCTAAACATTAATAATATTATAGACACTATGAAAACATGTGTTAAAAAATGACATTTAATATCTCTTTATTTAATGCATTCGATAATATATTTGAAAAAATAAACAACTTAAATAAATACTAAAAAATAAAAATTATGGCAAATTTCTTTGAATCAAAATCAGGTAAAAAAGTTATGGCAATGGCCTATGGTCTTGGAGCTGCAGTAGTAATTGTAGGAGCATTATTTAAAATTCTTCACTTGCCTGGTGCAGACTTAATGCTTATCATCGGTATGGGTACTGAGGCGTTCATTTTCGCCTTATCAGCATTCGAACCACTACATGAAGAGTGGGACTGGAGTCTTGTTCACCCAGAATTAGCTGGGATGGAGGGAGATGGAGACAAATCAAAGAAATCAGGATCTGTATCCCAACAGTTAGATCAAATGCTAAACGAAGCTAAGATTGGGCCAGAATTGATTGAAGGTCTTGGTACAGGACTTAAATCACTATCTTCTAATGTAAATTCTATGGCTGATTTATCTGGAGCTACAGTAGCAACTAAAGAATATGCTGACAATGTTCATAAAGCAAATGAGCAAATGATTGGCATGAGTACATCTTACACTCGTGCTATAACTGCTCTTGACAGCTTATCTGAAACAACAGAAAATTTCAAAGAAACAACTGCTAAAGTTGCTAGCATCAACGCAACATTAAACGATAGTTTAATCAGTTTTGATCAGAATATCCAGAATTTAAACAAGGTATATGGTGGAATGCTTAATGCAATGAGACCTAACAACTAATCATTCACATAATTAAACATTAAATAAATAAAATTATGGCTGGAGGTAAATTATCCCCGCGGCAGAAGATGATTAACATGATGTACCTTGTACTCATGGCTCTTCTTGCCCTTAACGTTTCAAAAGAGATTCTGAAATCTTTCCATCTGTTTGAGCAAAGTTTTAATAACGCTGCACTTAACATTGATGCAAAGAATAAGGCAACATTCGAAGCACTTCAAAAGTCAAGTGATGAAAAGCCTTTAAAGACCAAACCATACATTGATAGAGCTCGAAAAGCACAATCAATTTCTGACGGTTTTATAAAGTATGTAGATGGCTTAATTTCTACTGTTGAAAATTTGTATGGTGGCGATGAAGCCAGAAATGAAGAAGGTGAAATGTTGGCTGCAGACCAAATGGAAAAGCATGCCAACTACTTTGTAAATGAAGGACATGGTAAAGAATTTCAAGATAAAATTAACAAAGCAAGAGAAGAATTGCTTAACATCTTGAAGCCTGACCCATCTGATACATTGTACAACATCAAAACCAATGAAGTATACGATGAAGCCAAAGCATCATGCCAACTATGGGCAAAAGAACCAACGAGTGGTAAAGGAAACTGGGTTTCTGAAAATCTAGAACATGTTCCTGCTGCAGGTTTAATGGCCGTACTTTCAAGAATAAAAAATGATGCTAAATCACTTGAGGCAAACGTACTTGAAAAATTAGCGAGCAGAATTGATGCAACTGATTATAAATTTGATAAGCTTGAAGCTAAAGTTCTAGCTAAATCTAATTATGTTATGCAAGGTGAAGCATATGAAGCCGACATTCTTTTAGTAGCATCTGATTCTAAAAGCGACCCACAAATCACTGTAGATGGTACAAGCATTAATGTAGAAGGTGGTGTAGGTAAATATACTCAAACTGCTGGCGGTATTGGTATTAAAACATTTGCTGGAAAAATCGTTGTAAACGGACCTGAAGGACCACAAGAATTTGAGTTTTCTGATGAATTTACGGTATTTAAGCCTGCAGCAACTATTGCAGCTACTGAAATGAACCTTCTTTATAAAGGTATTGACAATCCAATGTCTATCTCTGTTCCTGGATTTGCTGCTTCTGATGTAAGAGTTTCTGCTCCTGGATTAAATTTAAAATCATTAGGTGGTGGTAAATACAACGCAAAAGTTCCAAGCAGTACTAGTCGTGAAGTAAGAATCACTGCTTCTATAACTAGAGATGGCAAGTCTAAAGTTGTTGGATCTCAAAAATTTAGAGTAAGAAGCTTACCTCAGCCAAGAGCTCAATTAGGAGGTATCCCAAATGATGGTCTTCCTAAAGGAAAAGCTTCTGTTTCTGCTCAATCCTCGATTATCGCTTCAATGGGAGCAGGTTTTGCATACAACCTAAATTATAGAGTACAAGGTTTTAAGCTAATTATGGCTTACAAAAGAAAACCACCAGTGATGGAATCTAGCAACAGTGGAATACTAACAGGAAGAATGAGATCACTAATAAAATCAGCCCAAAAGGGGGATCGAATTTTGATTGAAGGTATACGAGCAAAAGAGGCTAAATATGGTTTTAAAGCTAATTTGAGTCCAATCATTATCACTATTAAATAATTTATTGAGAAATAATTCGTTATTTTGCAGAATCGAGATAATAAAAGATATGAATAGATTACTTTTAATATGCACAACTATTTTGCTTATGGCTACTGCCTCTAAAGCACAAATAAGTAAATTCGAAGACTTTACATTTCCTCACACCGCTGTTAAGGAACGTAAAGCTGTTCCATATCGATACATACGTGAAGCAAATGTAAAATGGAGTAAGCGTATACATCGTGTAATTGATGTTAGAGAAAAGCAGAACAAGGTAATGCATTGGCCAAGAAACCCATTTTATCTTCTTGTTTGGAATGCAGCAATGAACGGTGAATTAACGGCTTACGCAAACGATTCTCTTACTTCAATTAAAACTCCTGAGGACATCATGAAGGAAATCAGTATTGAAACATCAGTGATGGTTCCTAATCCTGATAATCCAGATGATCCGTATGATATGGTACCTACAACAGTTGTTGAAACCCAAGAACCAACCGATTTTGTAAAATATAGATTGATGGAAGATTGGATTTTTGATTATAACTACTCTGATTTCAGAGCACGTATCATTGCCATAGCTCCACTAATTAGTCCATTAACAGAATCTGGTATCGATTTAGGTGAAGTTCCTTTATACTGGTTAAAAATGGATGACTTGAGAGATAAACTTGCTCAAGAAGAAGTATTCAATGGTAAAAATGATGCTGCTAGAATGAGTTTTGATCATTGGTTTCAAATGAGACAATTCAGTAGCTATATTGTAAAAGAAAGTAACATGTATGATTTAGACATAGCTGGACTTGAAGAATTCAGAGATGACGGTGTTGAAGCACTACTCGAAAGTGATCGTATCAAAAACGAGTTATTTATCTTAGAGCATGATCTTTGGGAATATTAATCTGATTTACAAAATATAAAAAAAGAGGGCTAAAACAGCCCTCTTTTTTTATGAGTAATTATTACCTATTAACATTTTTTGAAAATTACAGCAACCCCCTGCCCTACTCCGACACACATTGTTGCTAAAGCATATTTTGCAGATTTTCGTCTTTTAAATTCATGAACTAAGGTACTAACAATTCTTGCTCCTGAAGCTCCTAACGGATGACCAATTGCTATAGATCCGCCATTTACATTAATTATCTCTGGATTCAGCTCTAAATCGCGAATACAAGCTATAGACTGGACTGCAAATGCTTCATTAAGCTCAACTAAATCTATATCTTTTATAGAAATTCCAGCTCTCTTTAAAGCTTTATTAGTAGCGTTTACTGGACCTATACCCATTATATCTGGGGATACACCAACTGCTGCACTTGACACTACTTCTGCGATTGGCTCAAGGTTATATCGCTTAAGTGCATCTTCTGATACAATTACTAAAGCTGCAGATCCGTCATTTACACCTGAAGAATTACCTGCAGTAACTGATCCCCCATCTTTAAAAGCTGGTTTTAAATTAGAAAGAACCTCGACAGAACTCAACCTAGGGTGTTCATCTTTATTGAAAATTAGGTCATCTTGTTTTTTTCTAGGGATAGAAATTGGAATAATCTCTTCAGAAAATTTACCTGAATTATAAGCATTTTGATATTTTAATTGTGA
>JAHEGS010000008.1 GCA_024645005.1 Bacteroidota bacterium | reverse complement strand
GATAGTATTGGAATAATTTTACTTAAATCTTTATCCTCAACAAATCCTAGAACAAAATGAATCTTTTTTGAATATTTGGCTAGTTCTTTTGTGATAAGTCGAAATCCCTCCTCATTATGTCCAACATCACCAATTACGAGGGGTTCTTTACAAAATATTTGCCATCTACCTTGAAAATTTGACAGTTTATAAACGTTTTCTAAAGCTTCTTGGGTTTTGTTTTTGTTGGTGACAAATTCATATTCTAAAACTTTGGTACAGGCTAGTGCCATACCAATGTTCCACTGTTGATGTTCTCCGATTAAATCAGTTCTGAATTTTGCTTTCAGATAGGAGTGCAATGGTGCACTCTTTTCTTTAGATACATTACTGATGATGTTATAAGCTTTTTCTTCAACTTTACCCACAATAACAGGTGTATTTTTTTTTATAATCCCAGCTTTTTCATTAGTAATTTGTTCTATTGAATTTCCAAGCATATCCATGTGATCAAAACCAATTGAGGTTATGATACTTGCTACAGGTTTAATAATATTAGTACTATCTAACCTTCCTCCAAGACCAGTTTCAATTATAGCAATATCTACGTTCTTTTTAGTAAAATATTCAAACGCCATAGCCACAGTTATTTCAAAAAATGAGGGTTGAATTTCTTCAATGATGGGTTTCAATTGTCGCGTAAAATCAATTACGAAGTCTTTTGAACAAGGAGTTCCATCTAGCTTAATTCGTTCTCTAAAATCTACTAAATGAGGTGATGTGTACATTCCTACCTTGTACCCATTTGATTGATATATTGCGGATAGAATATGCGATGTAGATCCTTTTCCATTGGTGCCAGCAATGTGTATGGATTTAAGTTTATCCTGAGGATTATTTAGATAATCACAAAGTTTAATGATATTAGTTAAATCTTTTTTGAAAGCTGAATTACCCACTTTTTGATACATAGGTAATTTCGCATACAAATACGCTAAAGTCTCATTATAAGTCAAGGCATCAAAAGCTATTGGAGTTTAAAAGTGTAGGTAATATAGCCGCAATTGGTCCCAGATGAACCACTGATGTTTTTAAAACTGGATTTCTTGACAGAATAAATTGCTCTTGATATCAAATCTCGATTAGAAGTAGTACCTGCTTGGCCTCTTTTGGGAGCGTGTTTTATATCGGTAACTTGACCAGATTCATTTACACAAACTCTAAGTCTAACTGTTCCATTTTCTTGAACTCCTCCTTGGGGTAAAGCAATATTAGCACTAAACCCTCCAATTCCTCCAGAAACTCCTGGTCCAAGAGATGGTCCGTCTCCTGTTCCCATTCCTGAAGTTCCTTTACCTTCTCCATCTGGAGAACTTCCCACGCCATCAGGTTTGCCTTTATATCCACCTGTGTTATTATTACCTTCTTTTCCGCTTCCATCAGCGTCTTTTCCTTTGTTTTTTCCAATGTTTATTTTCGGTGGCTTAAGTGTAGTTTTAGTTTCTTTAGGTTTTTCTGTAACGGGTTTTGTTGTCTCTTTAGGTTTAGTTTCTGTCTTTGGCTCATTTTTGACTACAGGGGGTGCTTCTGCAACATCACTTGTTAGTTGATTCTCTGGAGTGTATTCCTCTTCACTTTCTGTTATGGTTTCTTCCTCAGCTGCAGAATTATCAGGACCACCATCATCAGGATTACCTATACTTACAGCAACACCACCAGAATTTATTTCCTCTGCATCAACTTCAGAACAGGCGTTAAACATAGACATTAAAATAAGTAGGAGGAATAATAGAAGGTATACTGTAATTGTACCTACTAGAGCTTTTTTATCTTCAGATCTACTTAAATTTATCATCTTAGATTGAACTAGTTACTTACTTCCATCAAGAGCTAAAACCACTTTCGCTCCTAACTTATCAGCCATCATGACAACATTCATGACGTCTTCATAACGAATATTTTTATCTCCTCGTATACTTACTGTAGCTTTAGGTGTATTTTTTAGTTGGGTTTGAAGATCTGTTGATAATTGATTGTAGGTAGTTTTATAGTCATCTATTGCATAATTTAGGTTTTGATCTATCGATACAACGATTACTTTGTTTACTGGATTTACATTATTAACGCCTTTAGGAAGAACTAACTTTAGGGCAGGATCTTTAACGACAGAGCTGATAATAATAAAAAATATGAGTAAGAGAAATACAATATCAGTCATACTTGACGCATTGAATTCTGTACTTATTCTGCTCTTAGGTCGGAGATTCATGATTTATGCTGGTTCGTGAAGAATATCTAAAAACTCAACAGACGTGGCTTCCATTTTATAAACTACCTTGTTAATCATACTAGAAAGTAAATTATACCCTATGTAGGCAAATATACCAACAATAAGCCCAGCTACAGTTGTCATCATAGCTTCTCCAATTCCTCCGCTAAGCAAATCTGCTGTAATTTGTTGCCCGCTATCTTGCATTTGATTAAAAGTACGTATCATTCCGGTTACCGTTCCTAAAAATCCGAGCATGGGTGCAGCTCCAGATATCGTTGCTAAAATGGGCATCCCTTTTTCTAGTTTATAAACTTCTAATTTGCCAACATTTTCAACAGCAACACTGATATCTTTTAGTGGTTTACCAATACGAGATAGTCCTTTTTCGATCATCAAACCAATAGGAGTCCCATTGCTATGGCAAAGTGTTTGTGCACTTTTTATATCGCCATCTAGAACCATCCCCTTGATATTGCTCATGAATTTTGAGTCGAGGATTCCAGCCTTTTTGATTGTAAAATACCGCTCTATAGTGAGATAAACTGCTATGATACTCAAAATGGCTATGGGTATCATAACTATACCACCTTTCATAATTAGGCTAACAGCATCCAAGGCAGTAGATGTAGAATTTTCTGAAGTAGTTATAGAGTCTGTTAAAGTAGTTTCATTTTGAACGATTTGAAGAAGTATATTCATTTTATTCTAATGATAGTTTTTGATTCATTCTATTTTGGAGAAGCTTTTTATATTCTTTTGCTAACTCTTTATCAGAAAAAGAAATGATAAATACTTTAAATCCTCCGTCTTTTTCTTGAAAAGTTTCAACTTGTTTGTACTTAGATGAAAGCTGGTTTTTAAGATTGTTAGCCTCATTTTTGTTTTTTACCTCAGCATAAATTTTGTGAGGTGTCTCAACTTCAAGTGAAAACGTTTTAATAGTTTCAATAGGTGTGCTATCAATGATTGAGGCTACATTTTGATCGTAGTCTGAGTTTGATAATTTTAATTCAAAATTAATCAAGCTGATGACCATGGCGATTAAGAAGAAAGATCCTAAAAAGTTAATCACCCTCAAACGATGTTTTGAACGTCTTGTTGGTGATTTAGATTCTACTTTTCTTAATTGAGCTTTTTCTTTTCGGACCTTGATAGTTTCTTGTTTTTTGGCAGATACCTGATAAGTTTTGTTTTGAGGTTTTGTTTTTGATTCAACTTTTACGGGCTCTACATTTTTAGCATGAATATGAGATTCAAGTTTAATCTTGGGCAACCCAAATGATTTCATACTGAAGTTGCTCAGATGATTGGGAACAAAAATTATCTTATCCTCATTAGTCATGTAAAAAGTTCCTATTTGATCGAAGCTTAAATTTCTTTGTTTGGATAACTTCTTTTTAAAATCGGAAACGAATGTTGTGATTTTTCTAACGGCATCCTCATAAGAGATACCTAATTTTAATTTGATATGATTGGCAAGTAAACCATCATTATTTAAAATTTGACTATTAAAGCTAACTATCCTATTTTTTGGTGATGCATAGTTGGTTAATGTATTTACTTCAGCTGATTTGTCATTAAGGATGAATGCACCCAAATTTGGAACTATAACGCAGTTATGTTTGTATAACAGGAATGATATTTCTTTTGTCAAATTCATTATCATGCAATATTAAGAAATTAGCTAATAAAATTCCATGTGAAATATCATTAAAGTGAAAATGAAATGCCAGCTAGTATGTTTAAACCTTGAGATCTATAATTATTCCACATTTCATAGCGTTTATTGAGTATATTATTGATATTTAAAAATCCTGAAATATTGGTCTTGTATCGATACTGAAAAGCAAGATTAATATCATTTATGCCATCTAGTGTATTTTGAGTATTTCTAAGATTGATTGCTTCACGGGTACTTGTCATGAAATAACTTCCTGTCAGATATATTTTATTCCCAATATGAGTTTTAGCAATAACTGAAATATCATAGTTTGGCATATGCCATGCTTCTTTTTCTTTAACGGTTGAGTAGGAGTAATAGTTACCTATCAAGTTAAATGTAGTTTTCTTATTCAGATCAACCTTGAGTTCACCTGATAGCGTGGTTCTGTTTAAATCATCAGAGATTGTGACAAAATTTTGCAAATCATTTGTGTCATTTACAAAGAAGTACTGGTCCTCGATAAGCTCATGTTTAATGTCTATTCCCAGTTGTACTATCTTGTTGAACGTCCCATTCATACCAGCGTTGAAAGTCCAAACATAGGGGTTGGAATAAATGGTATTGTTCCCAAGAAACAAGTTCTCATAGCTAAGTGATCTTAATGTATTTTGTTTTAAATCTCCAGAGCCACTTAAATAAGCTCGAATCTTTTTTGGAATGATATCAGTTTCCAACATTCCATACGGAGCTATGTAAATTTGATTTGTATTTGAATCTAGGAAATAATTCGTATTAACACCTAAATCTATGAAAACTTTTTTGTATCTAAATTTATAATGTGGCTTAAAATTAATAAAAAAACGGTTGTAGTCAGCTTCTTCAATTAGTTGAGTATAAGTAGAACCAAAGTCAATAAGAAATTCATTTGATTTAATTTTTTGGCCATATGTATTTAGAAAGTGAATTGTATTTTCATTTTCTCCTAATTTGTCAAAGAGGTTGATATTGAAACTTGCTTGATTAGTGTATCTCTTTTTATTTTTTG
This sequence comes from Bacteroidota bacterium, assembly GCA_024645005.1. Taxonomy (GTDB): domain Bacteria; phylum Bacteroidota; class Bacteroidia; order NS11-12g; family UBA9320; genus UBA9320. The sequence continues at coordinate 22,576 of JAHEGS010000008.1, read as the reverse complement.
ACCAAATTGCCTTTGCTGAAATATCGTTATAGATTTGATTGATATCTTCTAGAGATTGTTCTTTTTTTTCATCCGAATAACCGAAGTAGTGAATTACATTTCTATTATAGTCGAGTTCAGTGTATAGGTCATCTCCTTTTTCTCTTAACCCATATACATTTATCTTATTTCTGCTGAAAAGAGCATTGTCTGGATTGTCAGAGTTATTGGAGGCGTGGTGTAGAAGATTTACTCCGTATGAGTTGTGTTTGTCTTGCGTATTATGTATGCTAGCATTTAAATAGGACGTGAGGTAATTTCCTCCACCAATTTCAATGTAATTGTCAAAAAGTAATTTTTCTTTCTCTGGTTTCAAAAATATAGGATCGATAGGTGTATAGACAGATTTAGGCGAATAGGAAATAGATGGGAAGTTATAGTCATATTTTGGAGAGTTTACTTTAGGCTCATTCAATTTTGGTGTAATTTCAATTTTTGAGGTTTCAATTACATCTGGCTGATATCGAGTAGTTATGACAACATTCGTGTCACCGTCAGTGATTTGTCCATAGCTTTCAATGCAAAGCATTGTAATGATTATGACTAAAAGATAAAACTTATTAATATTAATCATGTTTAATTGTCTGTTTAACTTTAACGAAATTAAGCTTGTATTGATTATGTATGAACTCTGAATTTTTATTATATCAACACATTTTCCAATTGTTGTAAGTATAGTTAGTAAAGTATATATTTGGTTAAATAAGATTAGATAAAAATAATGTCAAAAAACGAAAACACAGAAAAGTTAAAAGCTCTAAAAATGACCATAGATAAGTTGGAAAAGTCCTATGGTAAGGGAATTGTCATGAAAATGGATGATGACAATGTAGTGAAGGTAGATTCCATATCAACCGGATCTTTAGGTCTTGACATTGGATTAGGAGTTGGTGGATTTCCTAAAGGTAGGGTTATTGAAATTTATGGTCCAGAATCATCAGGTAAGACAACACTTGCTATGCATTGTATTGCTGAAGCTCAAAAAAAAGGAGGATTGTGTGCTTTCGTGGACGCAGAGCATGCATTTGATAAATTTTATGCAGAAAAAATAGGTTTGGACACAAATGAGCTTCTGATATCTCAGCCTGATGATGGAGAGCAAGCATTGGAAATTGCCGACAACCTAATTCGTTCAGGTGCAATCGATGTAATCGTTATTGATTCTGTTGCTGCTTTAGTTCCTAGAGCAGAGCTAGAAGGAGATATGGGTGATTCAAAAATGGGTCTTCATGCAAGACTTATGTCACAAGCTCTCAGAAAACTCACAGGAACAATCAACAAAACAGGATGTATCTGTATTTTTATCAATCAATTGAGAGAGAAAATAGGGGTAATGTTCGGAAATCCAGAAACAACTACGGGGGGTAATGCTCTCAAATTTTATTCTTCAGTTAGATTGGATATCAGAAGAATTGGAAGCATTAAAGATGGAGTAGATATTATTGGTAATCGTGTGAAAGTTAAAGTAGCAAAAAATAAAGTTGCTCCCCCTTTTAGAGTGGTTGAATTTGATATTATGTATGGCCAAGGAATATCAAAAGTTGGCGAAATTATCGATTTAGGTGTTGAAAATGAGATCATTAAAAAGAGTGGAAGTTGGTTTAGTTATGGTGAAACAAGACTTGGACAAGGTAGAGACTCAGTCAAACAATTATTACTTGATAATCCTGAAATGATGGACGAGATTGAAGGTAAAATCTTTAACGTAATTAATGGAGCTGAACAAGCTCCAGTCCAAGAATAATCCTAATTTTTAAATCGTCGATATGGTGCAGCTATATACATCATAAGAAGACGGGACATCCTAAATGAAATAGGTGATGTAATAATAGTAAATATTACAACACTTAGGATATAGTATGTGAGGTTAACATCCTCGCTAAGTGTGAAAAAGAAGAATCCAATGATTATAAATGAGGCTACACTGTAAGCATAGCTAAAATACATAGCCCCCCAAAAAAATCCAGGTTCTGATTCAAATTTTACATCACAATTTGGGCAATTGTGATGCATGTCTTTAAATTTTTTGAGGTTAGTTACCTTGGAAGAAAATACATCTCCTTTTCTGCATTGAGGGCATTTCCCATTAATCAAGGCTATTAAAGCATTCATTCACTTTTTCTTTTTCTCTTATAATACCATGCACCTCCAATAAAAGCAATAGCAAGGTAGGGTGTTGCAAGAAGATAAAGAATACCGTCATTAAGTCCTTTCCCCTTGGTATGTCCATCTTCCATGCCACTCTCTACTGCGGTTTTGCACATAGGGCATTGTGCATTAGTAGTTTCAATAGTTCCGAAAGCAATAAATAGGATTAAAATGATTTTTTTCATGTCTATTTAAAAAGAGTAATAAGGTTGAATCATCAAGTAAACTAAAACTCCTGTTGTAGTAACGTATAACCAAATTGGAAACGTATAACGGACAATCTTTCTATGTTTAATAAAATTATCATTTAGAGCATACCAGAATGATAAAAGAATTAATGGAAGAACACAAGCAGCAAGTATAATGTGAGTTATTAGTATAAAGTAATAGATATGCCGAAATGTACCTGTACCTCCAAATGAAGTTTCAGGAACAAAAAAGTGATAAATTACATAGCTAATTAAAAAAACCGCTGAAAGTACAAACGTGGTAATATTTAATATTTTGTGAAGTTGTATTTTGCCAGAACGTATTGCTTGAAGGGATATTAGCAATAATGCTGAACAGATACCATTAATTGTGGCATGTAATTTGGGTAAATGATATATAAAATAAGGAAATACAGTGGGAGGGTTCAATATCCTTCGGTTTAAAATTACCACAAGAATGAAAACTACAATAGAAATAGTTAAAGCAATTTTGAAGAAGACCTTGTCGTTAATTTTTCTCATTATTCTTTTTTTGATCTGCGTATATTTTTAATAGGAACCTAGCATCTTTAATTAAGTCCATAACTTCATCAAAGTTCATACCATCATAAATGCCTCTGACTCGAAATTGTTTGTCAACTAACATGATTTTTTCGCTATGAATAAATGTATTCGTGTCTGGAACTTCTTGTATCACAGCTTTATATGAATCTGTTGCTAAATGATAAATGGTACTTTTTTTACCAGTTAGAAATTTCCATTGTTGGTCATCAGCTTCAAACATATCAGCATATTCTTTTAGAACTGATACAGAATCGTTGTATGGATCTATAGTATGAGACATAAAAAGTATGTCTGTACTATTTTCTAATTTTTGACTTGCAATTTTTATATGTCCATTGATAGTTGGACAGACATCTGGACAAGAAGTAAAAAAGAAGTTACTTATAAATATTCGATCACCTATACTATCTCGAGTAAATGGTCTGTTATTTTGATCAATTAATTTGAAACTATCAATAATATAGGGTGTTTCAATACCCATCTCATCGGTGGTATACACGGGCAGCTCATTGTATTCTTGCTCTGAATTATTCAGTAAAATGGCAAGAATTACAGGTAAAGCTAACACAATAACCAATATTATCTTTCCTGTACTACGCTTCATGATGAGAATAGGTTGTTAAACGCTAGAAGGTTCCCCAAAAGTTCCCCTCATACATCATCCATACTAGGAAGAATATGATGAAAAACATGGGTAAGATAATCATAGTAGCAAGACTTAATTTCTCATGCTTCATGTGCATGAATGTTCCGACTATGTAGATTGCTTTTACTACTCCAAGTGCTATGAATATAATGTTTCTTGCCATAGATGGTGTCATTAGAAAGTAGAATGCAACATCAATAACGGTTAGCCCAAGCAGGATCCAAAATTTTAACCAAATATCCTTAGTACCATGACTATGTGCTTTTGGGACCCATACTGTTGGGTCATAATTTTCTTCGTCGTGAATATCTATATTTTGATTTGGTGTTGACATATTAATATTTTTATAAAGAATTAAATTAAGTAGAAGAATGTAAATACAAAAACCCAAACAAGATCTACAAAATGCCAATATAAGCCTACTTTTTCTACCATCTCATAGTGTCCTCTTCTTTCGTATGTTCCATTGATATTGTTGATGAAAATAACAATATTCAGCACAACACCTGAGAATACGTGGAAACCATGGAATCCAGTCACTAGGAAAAATAATGCAGCGAATGTTGGTGGTCCATATGGGTTAGCCCAAGGCGTAGCTCCAGCAGTAATAAAATTAGTCCATTCCCATGCCTGACAACCAAGAAATGCAAAACCTCCAACAATAGTCCAAAACATCCATTTAGTTACCCCATTTTTATCACCACGTTGCCCTGCTTCTACACCTAGAACCATAGTAACACTACTTAGAATGAGAATTAGTGTCATTAAACTCACAAATATCAAGGGTAGATGGAGTCCATGTGCAAATGGGAAATGATTAAAAACTAGGTCAGGAGATGGCCATTGAGATTCTGAAAAAACACCAGCATCTCTCAAAGCAGGTATGAAAAACTCTCCATGATGAGCATCAGCACCATTGGCAAACTTTTCTTGTACATTTTCCGCAAATGATAATTCAAGCTCTTCAATCTGTTCAATAGGAGTAGATGGGAAACTGTAACGTATAGCTCCGTAGCCTATAAGAAGCGATGAAAAAGTGAAGGCATCTGATAAAAGGAAAATCCACATCATGAGTTTTCCGTAACTTACATTGAAAGGAGAATTCCCACCTTTCCATGTATTTGACTTAGATATTGTTTGTGTAGACATTAATTAATTAGAAATCGGGTGCAAAGTATAAAAACATATATAAATATACCCATAAGAAGCCAACAAAGTGCCAATAAGTATTGCACATACTGATTTGTAGTGTGTTCTTCTTATGAATTTTAAATCGAAACGCATTGATTAGCATAACGACTAGATAAATGATACCAGCCAAGATATGTACTAGGTGAATAGCAGCTATTGCTATTAAAAATGATGCAGAAATTTTATCACCATATTTAGGATTCACAAAATGGAGTCCTTGATCAGACAAAGCTAGCCACCCCATGTACTGGGATACCATAAAAGCAATTCCTAATATAATTGTGGCTGATAATCCAAATTTTATACCTGAAATATTGTCTTTTTTAGCAGCTCGATATGCCCATATCATAGTTACAGAGCTCAACAAAACAATAATTGTTGAATACAGGAATATGGGTGGGATTTCAAAATCAAACCAGTTGCCGTCACCTTTTCTAACTATATAGGCACTAGTAAGACCAGAAAAAAGCATTAGTATACCCAATAATAACAACCAAAGACTAAATTTTTTTGGGTTTACACGTCCTGAATTTTCTGATGCTTTTGTGGTCATGTACTTCTATATTTTATCTATTAATAGTGATATTAAAACCAAAGGGTTGTAGAGTATTGATGCAAACATCAATCTTTTGGCATCCTTGATACTCAATGATTTATATAATTTATAACTAAATAAGGTTAACAATATACTTCCTAAAGTGACAACAATCATGCTTATTTGTCCAGATATGCCAAAAATATGGGGTAAAAAGCTTAGTGGGATTAATACTGCTGAGTAAATAATAATTTGCGTAGCAGATTCTTCTGTTCTGCCACTAGCAGAGGGGAGGAGTTGGTAACCTGCCTTTTTGTAATCATCATCTAATATCCATGCAATAGACCAAAAATGGGGGAATTGCCAAAAAAACTGAAGTAAGAATAACACCACTGCTGCAGAGGTAAACTCTCCAGTGGCAGCAACCCATCCCAATAAAGGAGGTATGGCACCTGGGAATGCACCAACAAGAACAGCCAGATTAGATACCTTCTTGAGTGGAGTGTATATAAAGGCATAGCACATTAACGAGGCAAAACCTAAAAGTGCAGAATACGTATTGAGATACAATCCTAAAATACTTACTCCAACAACTCCAGTAATAGCACAAAAAATACCTGCTTCTAGAATGGTCATTCTATTTTGAGCTATTGGTCTATTTTCGGTTCTTGTCATGAGTTTATCAAAATCTTTTTCGATAATCTGATTGATTCCGTTTGATGAGGCAACCACAAGAAATCCACCTAGTGCTAATGCACTAACTAAAAGCCAATTAATTTCACCTTCCACCCCTAACAAATAACCTAAAATTGACGAAAAAACTACTGTAAACGTTAGTCTGAATTTAATCAATTGGCTATAGTCAGCCATTTTGGATTTAAACCCTACTGTTTTGGTATGTATTGCGGTTGTTTTCAATGGGTTAATTGTTAACTTTTAATGGTTTTAAAAAACTAGTGCAAATATAAAATTGTAAAACATAAATACCTGCACCAAAACTAATATGGAATAGTTTTGAAATTTCTATGAATGATTCTATTAATGATAATGGACCAATGACGATTTGAGCTATTGTGAGAAATACGATAATCTTCGCATATTTAACTATTTTTCCATTCTTTGGTACTCTAATTAATTGAAGAATACTTAAAGATATAATGATTACACCTATAATTCCATGGTAATAGAGATTAGGGTAGAGGGATTCAATAGTTTGGTCCAATGTCATTACTCCAGAGTTTAGGTCATAAGTCTCTCTTACAAATGCACCTACAATTACTTGAATACTGGCAAACAGTAGAAGTAAAATGCTGATTTTTTTATTTTGAAAATTTACTGGAGATGAATAATTGATATATCTGCGTGCAACCATAAAAAAGCTAATAGAAGCAAAAGCGGCAATAAAATGAGCTGTAACTATACCACCAATAAGATTACTGTTGACGACAACAGCTCCCAATAAAGCATTAAATATAACAGCAATGAACCCTAAAAAAGTGAATAAAAACACTCTCTTGTTTTTTTTAAAGTATTGGAATGAGAGTAGAGTGCAAATAAAAACTATAATACCCGTCAATGCTCCCCATAGTCTGTTGATGTATTCGACATAGGCCTTGATTACACTGAACTTATGACTTTCATTTAATTGTGTCGCTTGTTGAATTTTTTCTGCCTTATTTGAAAATCCAAAAAAATGTAGAAGTTGAGTGAATCGTTTAGTCTTTTTAAGTCGCTGATCTTTATAGTATTCCTCATAATTTTTTGGTAGATCACTTTCTGATGTAGGAGGGACGTATTGTTCAAAGCATTTTGGCCAATCTGGACATCCCATTCCGCTACCTGTACTCCTCACTAAGCCACCAATCACGAATAACATGAATATGAAGAAGATGGAGAGCCAGTTGAATAATCTATAATTTTTTGAATTCATAGATGGAATCGGATAAAAAAAGCCATCCTAAGATGGCTTTCATTTATATTGTGTTGGGTTTTAGCCAATTTTTTATGAGTGTAAACAAGGTTACTGCCTCGGATTTTGGCTTTTTACTTGATTTTTTAACTTTGGATTTTGGTGATTCAAATAATTCTTCCTCAACTCCTTCGTCAGGAACATTTTGCATCATGAAATCTTCATCATAAGCAGGGTTACTATAATCATATGCCCATCGATATACGGTAGGAATTTCACCAGGCCAATTTCCGTGAATTCTTTCCTCTGGAGTAGTCCATTCCAATGTATTTGCTTGCCAAGGATTTGTTCCAGCTTTTTTACCAATAAAGATGCTGGAAAAGAAATTATATAGAAATATGATTTGTGCTATACCTCCTAGAATTGCAGCTAGTGTCATTATTACATTAACATCAAACCACACGCCATATTCTGGAAGTAAAGTAAATGCATAGTATCTTCTTGGAACCCCTGCAAGTCCCATAAAGTGCATGGGAAAAAACACCAAATAAGCAGAAATAAAAGTAAACCAAAAATGAATATAACCCAGAGGTTTATTCATTAATCGGCCAAACATTTTAGGGAACCAGTGGTAAATTCCAGCAATCATTCCAAAAATTGCAGCACATCCCATAACGATATGGAAGTGACCAACAACAAAATAGGTATCGTGCAATTGAATATCTAAGGTTGCGTTTCCAAGGAAAATACCGGTTAGACCTCCAGAAATAAAGAACGATACTAAACCAATTGCAAACATCATTGCATTCGTGAATCGAATATTTCCTCGCCATAGTGTTGCTAAGTAGTTAAATGTCTTAACGGCTGACGGAACAGCTATAATAAGTGTTGTTACTAAGAATACGGCACCGAGTAGCGGATTCATTCCTGTAATAAACATATGATGTCCCCAAACGATAAACGACAAGAAAGCAATACCCATTAGTGAGATTACCATAGCGGTATATCCAAAAATTGGTTTTCTTGAATTGACTGCAATGATTTCAGATGTAATACCTAAAGCAGGCATGATAATAATATACACTTCAGGGTGACCTAGGAACCAAAAAAGGTGTTGGAAAAGGATAGGACTACCACCAGTGTGTTCTAATGCTCCAGCAGAACCCAAATAAATATCAGATAAGTAGAAACTAGTTCCAAAACCTCTATCAAATAAGAGAAGTAAACCTCCGCCCAAAAGTACAGGGAATGATAATAGTCCAAGGACTGCTGTTAAGAATAAAGCCCATACAGTTAGAGGAAGTCTAGTCATAGACATCCCTTTCGTTCTCATATTAAGTACTGTACTGATATAGTTGATGCCACCTAAAAGTGACGAGGCAATGAACAAAACGATAGCAGTTAGCCATAGGGTCATTCCCATTCCAGATCCTGGCATTGCTTTGGGAAGAGCACTTAATGGGGGATAGATTGTCCAACCTCCAGAAGCTGGTCCAGTTTCAACAAAAAGTGAAGCCAATAGAACAATACTACTCAAAAGGAAGAACCAGTAGGATAGCATATTCATAAACGGTGAGGCCATGTCTCTAGCTCCTATTTGAAGGGGTAAAAGTAAATTAGCAAACGTACCACTGAGACCAGCAGTAAGAACGTAAAATACCATTATTGTTCCGTGCATGGTAACAAGGGCCATGTAGTATCCAGCATCTAGCTTGCCATCTGGAGCCCATTTACTGCCAAAGAACCATTCTAGAATTGGAAATGATGTGTCTGGATAAGCAAGTTGGAGTCTAAAGGCGATAGACATTGCCATTCCTATTACACCCATTATTATTCCGGTGATTAAAAATTGCTTGGATATCATCTTATGATCCATGCTGAAAACATACTTAGACAAGAATGTTTCTTCGTGGTGATGATCTGCGTGTGCAACTGATGAACTCATATTTTTGTTTAATCTTAAATTTAATTTATAGCTAAAATTTCATTTTCGGGAGTTGAATTTTCATCATCTTCCCCTTCATTATTTTTTTCTTTTGCGAACAAACCAGTTTGTTGATTTATCCATTTATTGTAGGATGCTTCATCTTCAACCACGACTTTCATCTTCATATTGAAGTGAGCATTTCCACATATTTTATTACAAATTAGATAGTAATCAAATCCAGGGTCTCCCTTAATAGTCCTCATTTCCTCCGTTGACTTAATTGGAGTGAAAGTGAATTCAGTTGGAAGTCCAGGCACTACATTCATCTGTGTTCTAAAATAGGGTAGATAGGCTGAATGAATAACATCTCTTGCTCTAAATTTGAGACGGATAGGCTGATCTTTTACAAGGTGAATTTCCTGAACAACTTGATCGTCATCACCTTCACCAGTGAACATAGAACCTTCGTTTGTTTTTAATGCACCAGTAAGTCTCTCAATTTGTGTATTTCTTGCACGAATAGTAAGTCTCAGGTCATTTTCAACATCACCCGACTCATAAGAATGAATTTTTTTCAAGTGATTTTCACGATCCTCTCCAACTCGCCCACCAAGTGTAGACTTCAATTTAGCTAGCTCTTTGGGAATCTTGGATATTGTAATTTCCATTGAGGATATGTCTTCTTTAAGTTCTTTGATTAATTCCGTAGCATGTTCTCTGTTGGCTACTCCTAGAGGGTTTATTCCATTGATAAGATTATAGTTTGCCTTACCAAGTTTTCCATCCTCTCCAGGATATCTTGCATTCCAACCAAACTGATATGCAAACACTTCAATTTGCTTTGCATTTTTACTATCGTCAGAACGTAAAATTTTGTTCCACATTTTGAAACCACCAGATACTAGTATGGCAAGAACAACAGCAGGAATCAATGTCCAAACATACTCTAAGTTATTATTGTGAGACAAGAAGTAAGCTTTTCTTCCTGGCTTTTGACGGTATTTAAATGAAAAGAAAAATAGCAGAAACTGGGTAATGAAGAAGACAGGTAAAGTAGCTATCCACGTCCACCTCATCATTTTGTCCATTTCAATACCATGTTCAGATGCAGATTCGGGAAGTAAATACTTGCTGTGAATGGTGTATTCAAAAATTACTAAACCAAAGAAGCCTACCAGAAAAACCAACATCATGAAGGCGTTGATGTTATTCCAATTAATGACTTCTCTTCCTGTTACATTGGAAACTAACTCTAGAATACCAAAAATCATGATAATGATTAGGAATATGAGAAAGGATAGTAAAACAATAGCCCAATTTATGTTATTGAAGAGAGACTCGTTAAAAACAGGTTGATCTGATGCGGTGTTGGTTTCAGAACTAGCAACAGGTGCATCGCCATCGCCTCCATTGTCAATCCACATCAAAATAGATGTAATTTCTTCATCTTTGAGGTTTTCAAAAACATTCATCGCTTGACCGTTGTATTCATTGTAAATAGCAACCGCTCTTTCATCTCCAGATTTAACTAATTTTTGGCTATTTTTAATCCAAGCATTTAGCCATGCATAATCTTCTTCATATTTGTCAATGACACCTTCAAGTGCAGGTCCAACAACTTTGCCCTTGAGAGCGTGACATGAAGCACAATTAGCAGCAAAGAGTTCGCTTCCTTGCTTGATTAATTCATCCGTACCCTCAATACCATCAATTGGTCTTGAGAGATTATTCTTGTAAGCTTGTGAATTATGGAAGTAGAAAAGGCCAAATAATACGAGTAATAATTTGACTGGGTTTTTGATTATCGTTAACATCTATACTCTTTATTTATCGAGTTAATTAATTGCTCGCAAAAATACCTTGAAATTTAATTAATAGAAAGAGAGTTTTACCAAATAATTAACATTGTTAAATCTTTTTAGATTATGTTTAAATAGTTTTTAAAAATCAGTGAAATTCCTAAACAAAAAAAGAGGGTTTTAACCCTCTTTTTTAAACCAAAAACTAAAACTAAATAACGGAACTTATTATTAACCAAATAGTTAAACTATTTCCGATTACTTTATACGAAGTTAATTTTAAATAAGTTAAACAAATGTCATATTGTAGTCATTAATTTACTATATACCGATTTGTAAGCATTAATCAACACATGATTATCAAATGATTTTAGTGTCGTAGGGATTTTTTTAACATGTTCATTTCTGGTATCGTTGTCCATTAACTGAATAATTGCCTCACGAATGTGATTAGGATCATTAGGATTGAAATACAATGCTGCATCTTTACCTACTTCAGGCATACTGCTGATATTTGAGGTGGCAATGGCTTTTCCGTATGAAAATGCCTCTAAAATAGGGATGCCAAACCCTTCAAATAAGGATGGATAAACACAAAATTGACATTTAGTGTAAAGATCATTAAGCTCTTCATTCGAAATATTGAAATGTAATTCAATTCGAGGATCTTTTTTAGCAAGACTTTGAATTTCATTAGCAGTTTCTCCATAACTTCCCACAATTTTTAGTTTGATGTCCTTATCTTCAATGGATTTAAATGCTTGAACTAGTGCTTTAAGGTTCTTTCTTTTTGTAAAACTACTGACACACAAAATATATGGACTCGGCGATTCAACTGGTTTGATTTGACGTTGAGCTATCCCGATAGGAATCACTTTGATCTTGGTTTCATTCGTATTGTAGTACTTTACAATATCTTTTTTGGTCTGCTCGCTGACCGTAATTATTACGTCAGCATATTTCTGAGCATATCTTAATTTTAGGTCATAAATCCAACGATCGATTAACTGATAATTTTCAGGGTATCGTTTGTTGATTAGATCGTGGATGGTTACAACAGATTTTATCCCTGTTTTATGAATACCAAAAGGTATTTCATTACTTAAACCATGATAAATATCAATTTTTTCTTTTTTTAAATTTTTAGTAACGAGCCAGCTTCTCCATATTGCTTTTAATAATGAATATCTGGGAGTGATGACATTAAAATCTTTTTTTTGGTCAAAGGATTTATCTGAATGGAATAAAAAGATAGATTGTGGGATTTGGTTATTGAGGTTGTCTATCAACCATCTTGAATAGTTTCCTAATCCGGTGATATTATTGAAATATCGTTTAGCATCAAAACCGATTCTCATTTAGACGGGTACTTGAAAATCTCTTAAAACATCATTTAAGGAAGTTTTCTTATCAGTTGAAGCTTTACGAGTTCCAATGATTAGTGCACAACTGACACCAAAGCTACCAGCTGGGAATTCTTTTTGAATACTTCCCGGAATTACAACAGATCTTGCAGGAATTCGCCCTTTATAATAAATAGGTTCATTACCAGAAACATCAATAATTTTAGTGCTTTGAGTTAAAGTCACTCCGGCTCCTATGACAGCTTCAGTTTCTACATGTACTCCTTCAACAATAATAGATCTACTCCCAATAAAACAATTGTCCTCAATGATTACTGGAGCAGCCTGAACAGGTTCTAATACGCCTCCAATGCCAACACCACCACTTAAGTGAACATTTTTGCCTATTTGAGCACAACTACCGACCGTAGCCCAAGTATCGACCATTGTTCCTGAATCTACGAATGCACCAATATTAACATAGCTAGGCATTAATACTACACCTGGTGCAATGTGAGAACCGTATCTTGCAATTGCATGAGGTACAACTCTAATTCCCTGTGCTGAGAAATCTTTTTTAAGAAGCATTTTGTCATGAAACTCAAAAGGTCCCACTTCAATAGTTTTCATTTTTTGTATGGGGAAGTAGAGTAAGACAGCTTTCTTCACCCAGTCATTGACTTGCCATTCCTCCTTTTCATTTAATTCTGCACATCTTAATAGCCCTTTGTCTATTTTTTTGATTACATCTCGAATTGCTATTTGAACATCTTCATTATCTAATAGAGTTCGATCTTTCCAAGCTTTTAATATGGTATCTTTCAAAGAATTAATCATGATTACAAAGGTATTGATAATTGATAGTATGAGTTATAGGTTCATACAAAAATGTTTTAGCGGGTATTAAATTAAGTAAACACTCATCTTACCATCTTTTTCTTCATACAAAATATGATCTTTCATTGTTGTTGAGAGTGATAAACCTACAAAATTTGCTTGTATAGGAAATTTATGATGAGCTCTGTTTGCTAAAACAGCAGTCATGACACTTTTTGGAATATATTTTAATACCTCTTTTAGTGCAGCTGCTAAAGTTACCCCAGAGTTGAGAACATCATCAACCAAAATAATTGGATTATCATTCAAATATTCAGAATGATCAATTTTAATTTCGGAGTGTAATGGAGAATTTTTATCAATGTGGATAGGTGAAAGCAAGACTTTTACACTCGCGTTTTTTTCGATAATTTTTTTTAGCTTTTCTGCTATAATGGAACCTCGATCAACTAAGCCAACAAGAACAATTGAATCTGAATCTACGTGATGTTCAAGAATCTGCCATGCTATTCGGTCTAATCTTAGATTAATCTCATCATGATTCAGTAGGCAAGTTTTATTCATAGGATTATGATTTAAAAGGAATGGTTCCCTGGTCTCTAATTTCTAAAATTTCATAATGAATTTTCATGGCTTGTTCAATTAGTGAATGTACACCATCATTGTATATTATCCAATCAGCTTTCTCCATTCGTTCTCGGTCAGTAGACTGATTTTCGATACGTTTTAGGACATCTTCTCTTTTAACATGATCTCTTTTGACAACACGTTCAATACGGGTTTCAATTGGTGAGTTGATTACGATTACTTTGTGAAGGATTTTGTAACTGTTACTTTCAAATAAAAGTGCAGCCTCTTTCAAAGAATAGGGTTCATCTTTGTGTTCTTGGGTCCATAGTTCGAAGTCTTTCATCACAGCAGGATGGACTATACCATTGAGTACTTTTAACTTTTCTTCATTGTTAAAAACAACCTTTGCAAGATAGTCTCTATTCAAATCATCTTTTCTAGTGTATGAATCCCATCCAAAACTTGTTCTGACAGCTTCTTTCAGCTCTGAATCATTATTCATGAGCCATTTCGCTCTAGAATCAGCATCATAAATAGAAATACCAATTTGACTAAAAATCTTACATACCGTTGACTTACCAGCACCCATACCACCTGTAATACCTATTCTAAGATGCTGCATAAGTTTATTATTCTTCTGAGGAGTTGTTTAATACTTCAGATGCTTCCATACTAATGGCTGCTCTATTTATTTTAAACTTTGATCCTCCGCCAGTATCAATGACAGCTGTTAGGTCTTTTAGCTCAGAAATTTTGCCATGAATTCCGCCATTGGTGACAATTTTATCACCTTTCTTTAGTTCTGAGATAAACTGTTTTTGTTTTTTTTGCTTCTTTATCTGAGGGAGAAAAAAGAAGACATACATAATAGCAATTAAAAGTACAGGAAATAGTAGGCTACTCATATTAGGATTTTTTCTTTTCTACAAAAACTTTGATTTGAAGTATGGTTTTCACCGGATTTGTATTTGCAAGTATGGTAATGTCTTTTGTTACCATGTCTTTTTTACCATTACTGTTGAACTCAACTTTAATTTCTCCTTTTTCACCTGGAGCAATTGGTTCTTTTGGCCATTCAGGTATTGTACATCCACAACTAGCAGAAGCATTTGATATGATAAGATCATTAGTTCCTGTATTTGTGAATCGAAATGTATGTTCTACAACTTCTCCGTCGGTGATGGTTCCGAAGTCCCAAATTTTTTTGTCGAAACTAATAACGGGCTCTTTATTGGTGCTTTCGTCAGTTTCGATGGCACCTGCATCTAATTTTTGTGTTTTACTTGCTTTTTGGTTACAAGCTGCAATAGATACTGAGATTAATAATATGTATATGATTCTTGTCATGAATGTTTAACGATTGTTCGCATAAAGTTAGAATACAAATTTATAATGGTTTTCATGTTTATCCTACCAAACCTCTACCTTTTTTGTGGATCAAATTTTGTTTTTTCCAGTCATGTAAAATTTTGTCAAGCGTTCCATTGATGAATTTTGAGCTTTTAGATGTGCTATACATTTTAGCGATTTCAATATATTCATTTAAAGAGACTTTTACAGGTATATGGGGCATATATCTGAACTCTGTGAGAGCCATAAGTATCAATGTATAGTCAATTTTATTCATTCTATCGTTGTCCCAATCAGGAGTGTATTTAGATACTGATTCTTCAATTTCAATTTTATTTTCTATATATGAAGATACAAGATCATCAACCATTTTTAGGTCCTCTCTCTCATTCTTAAATAGATTTGGCAAAATGATTTTTTGATGTTTTTCATAGTCATCACATAAACGTTCTATATTCTTAAGAATTGGGATTTTTTCATCATACCAATAGATGTTTTTTTCTTCCATCAGCTGTTCAAATTCTACAGAATTGAATATGAGATGTTTGTAAATAAATTTACTAAACAAAAAGAAATCATTGGAGGTTAAATCTGATTGTAGAATGTGATTGTATTCCTCTGATTTTTTAATTTCCTTGTAGATTATAAATAATGTTTCTTTTTCTTTAGACCAACTTAATTTGGGTTTAGATAAATAGTTGGAAACGGTATCATTATCAGATAAGGTTTTGAAGAATGAATTCTCTGTAAAGATTTTGAAATTTTTAGAATCCTCTTTTGAAGTGTTAAACTTATAATCGGTAGGATTGTGGTCAGTTAAAATAAAATGGGCTAATTCTGGTCCAAACGAGAGTACAGCTAGTAAATTCTGTTCCATATCCCAGATTGATTTTTTAACAGATTTTTGAATTTGAGCAGTAGGAGTCTCATTATTTTCCAATTCTACAAAAAGTGATTGGAATGTTTTGATCCGTATTAGTCTTCTATTTATCATTGAACAAAAAGTGGGGCAAACCTAATCATTAAATTAAAATTTCAATAATTGAATTTTTAATCCATTTTTTCGAATACGTGGATTTCAAAATTTTGATTATTCATGGTTATAATTGGTTTATCCGGAATAATTTCTTTTAATTTTTTCCAAGATCTACTTGTCTCTAATTCAATCAATGGAGTCCCTGATTCATTGGGTCCAAAATGACTATCCCAAATTAGTATGTCTCCTTTTTTGGTAAATTGAAGGCTTGATGCCCAAAATTCTAAATGTTCTTGTTGATTGTAAGGGTCAATATTTGCTATGATTGAAAAATAGGGGTATAGATAAATTTTAGTTCTATCGGAAAAATCCTGATCTTCATACCATTCTAATAGTTTGTGATATTGTTCTTGTTCTTCAGAAATGGCCAAAGGGTATCTATAACTGTAGTATCTATATGGGGTGTATATGGTATTAATTATAAGTAATAGGATAATTGTCTTTACGATAAACTTACCATAGGTGGGTAGAAATTTAGTTGTCAATTTGTCAAATTCATTCATTCCGTATACCACAATTAATGAAACAACAGGAGCAATCACAGTCATCACCCTAACATATCCGCAACTTCCCATCATGCCTTTCCACCAAATGAATACGTGTGCCCCAAAGTAGGACAGGAATAGCGTAATAATCAATGCTACATCTATCTTATGAATTTTATGATTTAGTATTGACTTTCCAAAAAAATAAGATACCGATATTAATAAAATGACACAAACAAAAAAACCAAATGTGTAGTGTCCTGCGTATAGGTAATGACCGAGCCCACCATTTCCACATATATTTAATCCCGACAATTCAAAATTAATGTAGGGATTTTGGGTAATTATCCAAAGTGGTTCTTTTTCAATAATCCAACCTAGCGAGTTTAAGAACAGACTCCCCAAAAATAAGTGAGGAATAAGCCTATATTTCTTTTTAAAAATCACTAGAAACACTGCAATAACTCCTAGAACAATAAATCCTTCTGATCTTGAGTAGGGTAGGAAACCAGCCAATATAGCAGCGTATGCATAGTTTTTGTATGCAAACATGTATATAGTTGATATGACAAGCAAAGCACAAAGTGGTTCGGTAAGAGACGAGATGGTATTGTCTAAAAAAACAGGACTAAATATGGTTAATAAAAATCCCAATAAAGCAAACTTGAGATTCATTTTACGAATTATGCCGTAAACCATTATGCTTGACAAAATCAAGCATAAAATATTTAGAAACACAACTCCCTTTAATCCAATCTGAGCAAAAGGTGATGCGATCAAATTATACAACGGTTTACCCCACTGATCTAACAGTAAACTTGGGTGACTCCATGAATTTTTGGCAATCAAGTAATGACCGTAGGAGTCAGATCCTCCTGATAGACCTGAAGATTTAGTCGTGAGTAGAACTAAAAATGAAGCTATTAGAATGCTGAATAAGACTAGTAAATATTTGTCTATTTTAGGCTGATTCGACATTTGTAGGGATTTTATATGCTAGATTTGTTGCAAAAATATATCAATTTAGATTCCTAACTATTATATCATTTGAGATCGCTTTTATCTTTAACAAAATACTTATCTAATTATAAAAAATATTTAATTATTGGGTTGGTATTTATTCTCTTATCAAATGTTTTTGCCATACTAATTCCTCCAATTGTGAGGGAATCAATAGATGGTTTATTACTCATGTTAGACCAAGATAAGATGCCTCATTATTTTAACCGAATTCCTCATTATTTTCATAGTTTATTGGGTATTGCAATGCTATCGGGTGGTTTGATATTATTGTCGGCAATTCTAAAAGGTATTTGTATGTATTTTATGCGTATGACCATTATTGTGATGTCTAGATACATTGAGTACGATCAGAAAAATGATATTTTTAAACATTATCAAAAACTAGGTCAAGATTTTTATGCAAGAAATTATACTGGTGACCTGATGAACAGAATCAGCGATGATGTATCAAAAGTTAGAATGTTTACAGGACCTGCAATCATGTATTCCTTAAATCTAACATGCATGATTATTATGGTGGTTTCTTTGATGTTTTACATCAATAGTACCATTACTTTATATGTTTTAATTCCTTTACCAATATTAGCTGTATCTATATATCTTGTTAGTGATGCCATGAATAAAAAAAGTGATCTTATTCAGCAGCGTTTATCGATGATAACATCATTTGTTCAAGAGACATTTTCAGGTATTCAGGTTGTTAAATCCTATGCTGCTGAAAATTATTTTATTCGAGAATTTGAGGATTTAAATAGAAATTATAAAAAGGATAACATGTCACTTGTAAGTGTAAATGGAATATTTATGCCTGCAGTTTTAGCTCTGATTGGAATGAGCATTTTGATTACCATTTATGTCGGAGGTAATGCAGTAGTAGCAAATCAATTCACATTGGGGAATATCGTCGAATACATAATTTATGTAAATATGCTGACTTGGCCAGTGACTAGTATTGGTTACGTGACATCTTTGGTTCAGCGGGGGGCTGCATCTCAACGACGAATTGATGAATTCATGAACACCACTCCGACGAAAGATGAGGGGAATCTAAAAATTAAAAAATTATCTAATCAGATTGAGTTTCGGGATGTCTGGTTTCGTTATAATGAGAAAGCAGACTGGGTAATAAAATCGATGAACTTGGTCATCAAAGCTCAAAGGAAAATCGGAATCATAGGAGCTACAGGGAGTGGTAAAAGCACGATTGCTAAAATTTTGATGGGAATTTATGAGCCCTCAAAAGGTTCTATTTTAATTGATGGAATTCCAATTCAGGAATATAGTAAAACTAGTTTGAGCTCTATTTTTGGATACGTTTCACAAGATATTTTTCTTTTTTCTGATTCTATCAAAAATAATATTTTGATGGGTAGTGATTCTGAACTTGATTATGCCAACCTTGATTCAGTTATTAAATGTTCAGAGCTTGAAAATGAAATTAATTCATTTCCGGATGGTATGGAAACCATTTTAGGTGAGAGAGGAATAACATTGAGTGGAGGACAGAAACAACGTGTATCAATAGCAAGAGCACTTGTAAAAAAACCCGATATTCTAATTATCGATAATGGAATGTCAGCTGTAGACACTAAAACTGAGGCATTGCTCAAACAGAATATTAAATCTTGGAGTGAGAAAAGTACAAGTGTATACATCAGTCATCGTGTGTCAACTGTTCAAGATTGTGATTTTATATTTTTAATTGATAATGGTAGAATTATTGAAACAGGAACTCATCAAAAACTTGTTAATTCAAGCAAGATTTATTCAAAATTATTTTCAAAACAATTGGCAATTGAGCAGAATTCTTAGACTCACAAGAAAAGAGATGTGTTTTTTTGCGTTATTTGTATGTGTTATTTAAAAGATACAAATCATGAGTGATTCAAATTATGAGAGAGAAGAGGTCTTCTCTAAGAGAGTAAGAGCAGGGAAAAGAACCTATTTCTTTGATGTTAAGAAGAGCAACACTTCAAGGGGTGAAGATTTTTACATTACGATTACTGAGAGTAAGAAAAAATTTGAGGGTTATGTAAAACACAAGATTTTCTTGTACAAAGAAGATTTTAACAAGTTTTCGGAGGCATTTACTCAAACGGTGAATCATGTTAAAAGTGAGCTTATGCCAGAATATGATTTTGACGAGTATACCAATCGTGAGGAGAATAACGACTACTAAATAAAATTTTCCTAATTTATTTTATGCAAAAATCAAGTTGGATTTTTGGTTTGTTAGCAGGTGTTTTATCAGCTATTTTGGAATATTTATTTTTCAAAAGCTCAGAATCAAATGCTAATGTGATGTTTCTCTCCAAAATAATAATCTTAACTCTTTGTATTATTCTTGGACTTATTTTAGCAAAGAAACTTCTAGGAGGAACAATTAGCATCTCCCGAACATTGTTAACAGGAGGAATCATTTCCTTTGTTCGAGCAATCGTTATGATTATTTCTTTTTTAGTATTGTATTATCCTAATGGAGATTTTTATCAACCCAAAGTAGGAATAGCATTTGAACAAGCTACAAAAAAAGTGCAACAAGATGATGATATTAAACCTGCAGACAAAGCAATGGAGCTTAAAGAAATCAAAGGCCAAATAGCGGCACAATATGAACCTGCCGGGTATGCAATGATGAGCATCGGTAGTAGTTTAGTTACAGGGCTAATTGTGTCGATTCTAATGGCTGCATTTATCGCTACAAATATGATGTACAAACAATAATGGTAGTTTTAAAAAGTACAACGATATCAACGGATAAATCGGTAAGTGATATGTTTAATTACCTGTCAGAATTATCCAATTTTGAGCGTCTAATGCCCGATAATGTTCAGAGTTTTCACATAGAAAATGATTGTGCTATTTTAGACATACAAGGTATTGGTAAGCTAGAACTAGCCATAACAGAAACAGATAATCCCAGTAAGATTATCATGCTTCCTCAAAATAAAGTGCCCTTTCAATTTGATATTCAGTGGCATATCCAATCAACTGAACATGGTTCTCAAGTCCATGCCTTGATTAATGCAGATTTAAATATGATGATGAGAATGGTGGCTGAGAAACCTCTGAATGATTTCTTAAATACTCAAATCCAAAAACTATCTAACGAGTTATCTTGATAAAGCGTATACTAAAGTACACCTGGACAATTTATTTTTTTATCAGTTTTGTGCTGATATTTTTAATCTTATATCCAATTTTTCTAATCCTGTTATCCAAAGAAAAATGGTATCCTAAGGCACATTATTTAAGAGGAATTTGGGGAAGGATATTAATGGTGATTTCAGGGCTTTATGGTAAGACAGAATATGAAGAATCATTAGATAAGAATAAAACATACATTTTTACACCCAATCATTTTTCATATTTTGATATTGTTTCTGTAAACACTCAAATGCCATATTTTTTTAGTTTTATGGCTAAAAGAGAATTATCTGATATTCCTCTTTTTCGTATATTTTTTAGAACAATTGATATGCCTGTTGATCGAAGTTCGAAGGAGGGAGCAAAGCGAGCATATTATTTGGCTCACAAAAAATTAAACAGTGGAATAAGTTTGTTAAATTTTCCTGAGGGCGGTATTGGTAATGAGGTACCCAAAATGAGAAAATTTAAGCTAGGGCCTTTTAAGATGGCAATTCAGCATGGATTAGAAATTGTTCCTATTACATTGCCAGATAATTGGAAAAGGTTGCCTTGTGGCGAATTCGTTCCTCAAGGAACGCCCGGTAGAATGAGAATGTACGTTCATCGACCAATTCCCACAGATAGTCTAAAGTCTGGTGATGAGGTGGAACTAGCCAATAAAGTTTATCGTATAATTGAGGATAAATTTAACGAGATGAATAATTTATGAAAATGGATAAAAATAAAGTGCAAGAATTAGCCCATTTGGCTCGTTTAGAATTTACAGATGATGAACTAGCTGATATAAGTAAAGACTTAGAAAAAATAATTAAATTCTGTGATCAATTAAAGGCTTTAGATACACAGGGTATTGACCCCCTAATTTATCTATCTGATGAGATTAATGTCTTGAGAGAAGATCAAATATCAGAAGGACTAAAAAAGGAAGACGCTCTCAAAAATGCACCCGCATCTGATTCTGACTATTTTAAAGTTCCTAAAGTAATTACTAAGTAATGGCTCTAATTGACCTAAAAGATATATACAAAATATATCAGATGGGCTCTGCCCAAATAAACGCCCTTGATGGTTTAGATTGTCAAATAGAAAAGGGCGAATACGTAGCACTAATGGGACCTTCCGGTTCAGGTAAGTCAACTTTAATGAATATCATTGGATGTTTAGACACCCCTTCTAAAGGGATTTATTCATTGAATGGAACAAATGTTAGTGACATGTCAGATGATGATTTAGCTTCGATTAGAAACGTTGAAATTGGCTTTGTTTTTCAGTCATTTAATCTATTGCCTCGCACAAGTGCGATTGAGAATGTTTCTTTACCACTTGTTTATGCAGGTATATCTAAAAATGAGCGAATAGAACGAGCACAAAAAGCTTTGGAAAAAGTAGGCTTGGGAGATCGTGCAGATCATAAGCCAAATGAATTAAGTGGAGGTCAAAGACAACGAGTGGCAATAGCAAGAGCCTTAATCAATAATCCTTCAATTGTTTTAGCTGACGAACCTACAGGAAATTTGGATAGTAAAAGCAGCCTAGAGATTATGAACCTTTTTGGTCAGATACATCAAGATGGGAATACTGTGGTGATGGTAACCCATGAGGAGGATATTGCTAAATATGCAAAAAGAACAATCAGAATGATTGACGGAAAACTAGCTGACCAGTTAATTGTTAACTAAATAAAACTGTTTTAATTTAAATGAAAATCTATACCAAAACAGGTGATAAAGGTGAAACTTCCTTGCTTGGAGGTACTAGAGTTAGTAAGTCACATCAAAAATTAGATGCGTATGGAACCGTAGATGAGTTAAATTC
>JAHEGS010000104.1 GCA_024645005.1 Bacteroidota bacterium | reverse complement strand
TGCTGGCTCCCAATACTGTACCTGACTATCATGTAGGCCTGTGGTAATAAGTAGATTAGGATATGCTTTTCGCTCCACATTATCGTATGGAGAATAACTTTTAATGTAATGATAATAGGCTTCTTCATTGGGGTTGCCCCATTCGTCATACTCTCCAGTGGTCAGTGGAATAGACTCATCAAGCATGGTCGTAACTACATCTACAAAAGGAACAGCTGCAATCACTCCCTTCCATAAATCGGGTCTCATATTGATGACTGCTCCCATTAATAATCCTCCTGCACTACCTCCCATGGCATATAATTTTTGATTGGAAGTATAGCCCTCTTTAATCAAGTACTGACCACAATCTATGAAATCGTAAAATGTATTTTTCTTGTGGAGCAGTTTACCCTGATCATACCACCTTCTTCCCAAATCTTCACCACCTCGAATATGGGCAATCACATAGATAAAACCTCGATCCAACAAACTCAATCTCACCGAACTAAAATAGGGATCCAATGAATGTCCGTATGAACCATATGCATAAAGAAGTAAAGGTGCGTTTTGAGGCATTTCTTCCTGATCTGTTTTCTTATAGACCATGCTCATTGGAACCTTTTCTCCATCTCTAGCCTCTACCCAAATTCGTTTACTTCCGTAGTTTGACTCATCGTATCCACCCACTATTTTTTGTTGTTTAAGTAAGGTCTTTTCTTGCGTATTCATGTTATAGTCATACACCGAATTGGGCGTGGTCATACTGGTATATCCAAATCTCAAAATGGGCGTGTCAAATTCTGGATTGATGCTTGTCCAACAGTCATAAGTCTCCGAATCAAAATTCATGTAATGTTCCTCTGCCGTTTTTTGATTGATGATTCGAATAAAATTTTGACCTTTAGTTCGTTCTTCCACGACCATATGGTTTTTAAAAAGTTCTATCCCTTCAATCAGTGTTTCATCACGATGAGAGATCACTTCTTCCCAGAATTCTTTGGTTGTTTTGTCCTCATTCGTTTCCATTAATCTGAAATTCTGTGCATCCCAATTGGTTAACACAAACCACTTATCTTCAAAATGGGTAATCCCGTATTCTAGTCCACGAGTCCGTTCTTGAAAAACAGTAAACTCCTCATGTGGAGTTCGTGCATCTAAATACCTGTATTCTGATGTGATACTCGCCCCTGATGCAATAATGATGTACTTTTTACTTTTGCTTTTATACACCCCACAATTAAACGTGTCGTCTTGCTCATGATACCTCAACTGACTTTCGTGGTTTAAAATGTGATATGAAAATATCTTGGCAGAACGCAGTGACGTTTCTTCTTTTTCGGTATAAAAAAGGGTCTCATTATCCTCAGCCCAGGTAGCACCGCCGGTGGTTCGTTGGATGTTTACATCCAAGAGCTTACCCGATTTCAAATCTTTCACTTTTAGTGTATAGATTCTTCTACTCACTGTATCTTCTCCGTAGGCTAAAAACTGATTATTCGGGCTCACACTCAAGCCACCAACAGCATAATAGGAATGTCCCTTTGCTAATTCGTTGACATCCAATAAAATCTCTTCTTTACCTGCATCATCAAAAGTATTGCCTCCCGCTCTTCTACAATGTATAGGATATTCTCCTTCTTTCACATAGCGAGTATAATACCAGTAGCCATTTTTTTTGTAGGGTACCGATTCGTCGTCTTTTTTTATACGCCCAACTATTTCCTCATACAACTTTTTTTGAAGGGGCTCTGTTGGTTTGAGAACGGCTTTACAATAGGCATTTTCTTGATGTAAGTAATCCAACACATCTTGATTTTCTCGTTGATTCAACCAAAAATAATCGTCAATACGGGTATCTCCATGAATGGTTAATTCCTTGCGTATTTTTTTGGCTTTGGGCGGCTGCATAGGTGCAATGATAACCATATCCATAAAAAAACACGAGGTTTCTCAACCCCGTGTTACAATGAAAAAGATATTTAAAATCAATTAAATATTTAAACAATTTTTACTTAACACGAATATCCATTATTCGTATTCGAATATCCGAGTCAATTATATGATACAAATCATAATTTCATATGATTTTACCTTACGAAAAAATTAAATTCATAAAAACGTTCGTTTAATTACATTTGTTTAGTCTAAGACCATGCTGCATTATACCACATACCTAAAAGATAAATCCGCTCCGTGGGTTACGTTTATTCACGGTGCAGGGGGTAGTAGTAGCATATGGTACAAGCAAATTCGTGATTTTAAGTCGGATTACAATGTACTGCTGATTGACCTACGTGGACATGGTAAGTCTAAAAAACCCATTTACGAAAAAATCAAATCCTACACGTTTACGGCTATTGGCGATGAAGTAATCGAAGTATTAGACCACTTAAAAATAAAGGCAACCCATTGGGTAGGAATATCACTAGGTACCATCATTATACGTGAATTGTCTGAACGTTTCCCAGAACGAAGTAACAGTATGATTTTAGGTGGTGCTATCATGAAACTAAATTTGCGTGGTCAAATTCTGATGCGATTGGGTGTGCTCCTCAAATCAGCTATTCCCTATCTCGTGTTGTATCGCTTTTTTGCCCATGTCATTATGCCCAGAAAGTCTCACAAAGAGAGTCGAAATCTTTTTATCAATGAGGCAAAAAAACTCTATCAAAAAGAATTCCAACGCTGGTTTACGCTTGTAGCAGAGATTAATCCGTTGCTCAAGATTTTTAGAATTAAAGATGCTCTAATCCCTACACTCTACATCATGGGATCGGAAGATTACATGTTCTTACCCAGCATAAAAAAACTGGTGCAAGATCACCCATTTTCTCAGTTGCATGTGATTCCAAGTTGTGGACATGTAGTTAATGTAGAAAGTCCTCATGTTTTTAATCAAACCAGTATTCAATTTTTAAAGACCATTGGCTAATCACACTCTTTTTTTGATTCCTAATTTCATCGGTGAATTTTCTAAAGATTACCTCCCAAAACGAACGTTAGAATACATCTATACTCTTCGTCATTTTATCGTGGAACGTGAAAAAACTGCTCGAGCATTTTTGAAAGCCATTGATCATCCTGTAGCCCAAAACGAATTTGAGTTTGTAGAGCTAAATAAACATGATAACTATGCTGGGTTTAAGTCTTTTTTTGACTCCCATATCCCCAATTTTTCAATTGGTGTTTTGTCTGAAGCCGGACTTCCTGCCGTTGCCGATCCTGGAAATAAAATCGTAAAATATGCCCATCTAAAAAACATAAAGGTCATTCCCTTATCTGGAAGCTCTTCCATCTTTTTGGCTTTGATGGCTAGTGGGTTTAATGGTCAAAACTTTCAATTTAATGGCTATCTACCCATTGATGCTAAAGAACGAATGATTGCCCTAAAGGATATGGAACGTCGATCTCGAAAAGCTGCACAGATTTTTATGGAGGCACCCTATCGAAACAACCCATTCTTGGAATTTCTGATTAAAAACTTACAACATAGCACCAAGCTATGTGTGGCTGTTGATTTGGAAAAAGAAGGAAAAGAAACCATCATCTCTAAACCCATAAAAGACTGGAAACCACAAGAAATTCAGCTGCATAAAAAACCTTGTATCTTTATCATAGAAGGTTAATCGTTCAATCTCCCTTCAATAATTTCTTGAACACATTCTGGATTTAATAGTGTAGACGTATCACCTAGATTATCCAATACATTTTCTGCAATTTTCCGCAATATTCTTCGCATGATTTTTCCACTTCGTGTCTTGGGCAAACCCTGCGTAAACTGAATTTTATCTGGCTTTGAAATGGGTCCAATGGTGCTAGAAACCAGTTCATTGATCTCCTTTTTTAAGTGTGAGAATTCAGACGAATTCAACTCACCTCGCGGTGTGATGTATGCATAAATTGCGTTGCCTTTTATAGAATGAGGATATCCTACAACTGCACTTTCTGCTACTCGAGGATGCTCATTAATTGCATTTTCAATTTCTGCCGTACCGAGATTATGTCCGCTTACAATTACAATGTCATCAACTCTTCCAGTAATTCGGTAATTTCCGTTTTTATCTCGTTTGGCACCATCGCCCGTAAAATACTTCCCCTCAAAGGCGGTATAATAGGTTTCTTTGAATCGTTGATGATCTCCATAAATTGTCCTTGCCATGCTTGGCCAAGGATACTTGATGCATAATTTCCCTTCCGATTCTATTTCTTGAATTTCATTGCCCGAATCATCCATCAAACACGGTTGGATACCGGGCAAGGGCAATGTAGCAAATGTGGGAATATCTTCTGTAATACCCGCGATACTGGAGATCATGATGCCGCCTGTTTCGGTCTGCCACCATGTATCTACAATAGGGCATTCTTTTTTACCAATATGTTCGTCATACCACTGCCAAGCCTCCAAATTGATGGGCTCACCTACTGTTCCTAGTGTTTTGAGACTGCTCAAATCATACGAATTCACAAAACTCAAATCACAACTTGCCAATGCTCGTATAGCAGTTGGTGCAGTATAGAAAATATTCACCTTATGTTTTTCGACAATTTGCCAAAATCGACCCATATCTGGGTAGCTAGGCACACCCTCAAACATCAATGTGGTTGCTCCAGCACTTAATGGCCCATACAAAATATAACTATGCCCTGTTATCCATCCGATATCTGCTGTACACCAATACACATCTCCTTGTTGGTACTGAAAAACATTTCTGAAAGAAAAATTGGTATAAACCATGTAGCCCGCACAAGTGTGAACCATCCCTTTGGGTTTACCAGTACTACCACTTGTGTAAAGGATAAATAGCATATCTTCTGCATCCATTACTTCAGCAGGACATTCATCATTGGCCTTATTAAACTCATTGTGCCACCAAACATCTCTACCTTCTTGCATGGTGATATCGATCCCTGTTCGTTTCAATACAACCACTTGCTTTATGCAATCCGCATTTTCTAAAGCCTGATCGGCTATCTCTTTTAATGGGGTGATTTTTTGTCCTCTATAGCCTCCATCTGCAGTGACAAGCATGGTACATTGAGCATCCAAAATACGATCGGATAAGCTTTTAGAACTAAACCCTGCAAACACCACTGAATGTATTGCTCCAATGCGAGCACATGCCAATACGGTATAAGCCAACTCAGGAGTCATGGGCATGTAAATACAAATTCGGTCGCCCTTTTTAGCTCCAAGTGCCTTGAGCATATTGGCTGTTTTATTGACATTGATGGCTAAATCACGATAACTAATATGTTGTGCGCCTTCATCTGGATTGTTTGGCTCAAAAATGATTGCTGTTTGATCGCCTATGGTATCCAAATGTCGATCAATGCAATTTTCTGTAATGTTCAATTGGGCTCCTTCAAACCATTTTATTGTGGG
>JAHEGS010000007.1 GCA_024645005.1 Bacteroidota bacterium | reverse complement strand
TTTTTGTTTGTAGTTATCCCTAAATCTAATCTATCTTTGCCCTACACAAGTCATTAAACATATGCAGTTCTTACCCTTATTCGGTCTAATCTTAGTCTTTATGTCTGTCGCATTTATTGGCATGGCTATTCGTGTATTTTTGGTGAAAGACGGTGAAGTTAGAGGTGGATGTGCGGGCAAAAACCCCATGATGCAAGAAGAAGGAACTGCCTGTTCTATGTGTGGAGCATTGCCCAGTGAAGAGTGTAAGAAAGAGGACTAGGAATTCACTTATTCAGGTTCTCCAACTTTCTCTAGGATATTCAGTAATCTCATCTTTTTTCCCTCCCGTGTACGTCCAACACCTTTATATTTTAACCGATCACCAACAATCTCTCAAGACATAAAAGGAACGTATCTTATTGAATCTTTAAACGTGCTATCCAAACAGCTAAACTGAACTAGATTGTCCTCAATTAACCATCTACCATGAGTTGTGCCACTACAAGTAGTCATGCTATACATAGAATCCCTTGCTAGATAAAGCGTAAACCCACTATAAGCATATGATAGTTTATGCTGAATATACCTTCTAAGTTTACTATACTCTTTTTTATAGTCAATACTCTCATAATAGCCTGAAATATCTTGAACGGAATTTGATTTCGACCCACAAGAGAAAAAAATTATCGACAAAATAAATAGTCTAACCTTCCTCATACACTTTAAGTATTTCTATACAGGTTTTAACAGCTGCCTCCATATCTTGGACACTAACGTATTCATGCTTACTATGAATGGCCATTTCCCCTGTAAATAAGTTGGGACATGGGAGTCCCATAAACGATAATCGGGAACCATCTGTTCCGCCTCTAACTAAATCTTGTTGCGGTTCTATTCCAATTCGTTTCATAGCTTGAAGTGCGTTAGCTTCTATATGTGGATGCTCATCCAATACCTCTCGCATATTTCGATATTGCTCTTTGACCTCCACTTCAAATGATGAGCCCTCAAAATGATGAATGGTAGCTTCTGCTAAATCTGTCAATACCTTTTGATGTTTTTCTAAATTCTGTGTATCAAAATCACGAATCAAAAAATCGACACTCGATTCTTCCAATTGCCCTTTTGAGTTATACGGATGTACAAATCCTTGCGACCCCGAGGTAGTCTCAGGTGAAAACGATGCTGGAGGTAATTGATCAATAAAATAACTCATCACCTTCACCGCATTGACCATCTTGCCTTTGGCATATCCTGGATGTGCACTAACGCCCTTAAACCGAATGGTCATGGAATTGGCAGAAAATGTATCACCCTCTAGCGAACCTCTCGGTCCCCCATCCAATGTGTAGCCAATATCCGCATTTAGCTTGTCCATGTCCAACTTATCAACCCCTCTTCCTACTTCCTCATCTGGTGTAAATAAAATCCGTACATCACCATGAATATGAGATGAATTATTCATCAACTCTTGGGCAAGTTGCATGACAATGGCAACTCCAGCTTTATCGTCTGCTCCCAATAAAGTTAAACCACTAGCAGTTATAATATCATCACCGATACGCTTGCTTAAATAGGGGTGATCTTTTACTGTAATTACCTGACTTGGGTCATCTGGTAAAATGATATCATGACCTTGATAATTTTGATGTAAGATTGGTTTTACATTAGCCCCACTACAGTCAGGAGCTGTATCTACATGTGAGCAGAAACAAATAGTTGGAATATTTTCTTTTGTTGAATTGCCAGGTATAGTAGCAAAAACATACCCCCATTCGTCCATTTCTGCATCCGAAACACCCATTTCAATCAGCTCTTTTACTAGCATTTTACTCAACTCTTTTTGCTTTTCAGTACTAGGAAAAGTTATACTTTCAGGATCACTTTGGGTGTCAACCTTTACGTACCTCATCAATTTATCTGCTACACTTTTGCCCCTATCATTCATATGACTGCAAAGTAAGATAAAACCCGATCAATTTGAGATTACTATCGAACAAAAACCCCTTCTAATGTGCTATCGTTCTCATATATAAAATATGCAGATAGAGAGGAATCGCTTGATACTATTTTTTTAGATTCTTTTAGCCCAAGTGTCATGCAAGCAGTGGCATATGCATCTGCTACGGCACAACTTTCATGGAATACACTAGCACTTCTTAACTCATTAATTATTGGTTTACCCGATCTTGGATCAAGGGTGTGACCAATGAGATTACCATCTACTACATAAAAGTTTTGATAATTACCACTAGTTGCCAGAGCTTGATTCTCTAATTCAATAACCTCAAAAAAATCAAGTGAATTAGCATCAATTAATGGCGCATTTATTCCCAATTTCCATGGTTTTTCTGAAGAGTTCATCCCCTTGGCAATTACCTCACCACCTACCTCTATCATGTAGTTTTTTCGATGTATTTGATTGAAATAATTTCCAATTAGATCAACTAGATACCCTTTAGCAATTGCATTAAAATTTAATTGTACAAACGAATCTATTTTAAATGGATAGCCCATTGAATCAAACCCAATTTTGTCCATGCCTTGGTGTTCCAAACAGGATTTAACAGTCATTTGACTCATATACTCATTCATCTTTTTAGCATGTAGATACTCATCAAAAAGGCAGCCAGAACTCGGATCAAAAGCACCAGCAGTTTTATCAGAAATTTCTTTTGATAACTCAACCATGTGTTTGAAATGAGCCATATCCGTTTCAAAATGCTTTGCCTCTTCAGGATCATCCCATAACGATTTTGTATTGTTATTAAAACAAGAAATTAGTGAATTTTCTTGATAGGTAGACAAGCTATGATTTACAACATATACAATAGAATCAACGGACGATTCAAGTCGATCAATCTTTTCACCTAGGTAGGTAATATGATACGATGTCCCTAAAGCCGTTCCTGCTAGTTTGTGTTGAATGGGTTTATCAGATATACATGCATTAAAAAGTATTAAAACAAAAAAAAGGCAGATAAAACTGCCTTTTGATATGTTATTGAAATAGTTCATTAGAAATTAACCACCGAAGTCGTCAAAAGCAACATTTTCTGGAGGAACACCCCAGTCGTCACACATTTTCAAGACAGCTTGGTTCATAAGTGGAGGACCACAGAAATAAAATTCAATATCCTCAGGTGCTTCATGTTTGCTCAAATATTGATCGATAACTGCTTGATGAACAAACCCAGAGAAACCATCTCCTTTTTCATCATCTACATCAGACTTCACTACCCAATTATCTTCGGGTAAAGCGTCAGAGAGAACTACAAAGAATTTAAAATTTGGAAACTCCTCAGCTATCCTATTAAAATGATCAAGGTAGAATAATTCTCGTTTAGATCGTCCACCATACCAATAGGTTACCTTTCTTCCTGTTTTTAAAGTATGAAATAAGTGGAATAAATGCGAACGCATTGGAGCCATACCAGCACCTCCACCAATATACAGCATTTCTGCATCCGTTTCTTTGATAAAGAATTCACCGTAGGGTCCAGAAATAGTCACCTTATCCCCAGGTTTACAACCAAATACATAAGATGAGCAAATACCTGGATTAACATCCATCCATTTGTTATTTTTTCTATCCCAAGGTGGCGTAGCAATACGAATGTTTAACATCACAATATTCCCTTCAGCTGGGTGATTGGCCATAGAATACGCTCTAAAAATAGGTTCATCGTTTTCCATTTTCAAATCCCACAATCCGTATTTATCCCACTCCGATTTGAAATCCATTGGATCACGACCAAGAGCAACTAACTCAGGATGAGCGGTTATATCAATATCCTTAAAATTAACCACGGTAGAAGGAACATCAACTTGGATATATCCACCTGCTTCAAAATCCAGTGTTTCTCCTTCAGGCAATTTCACTACAAATTCTTTGATAAATGATGCCACATTATAGTTTGAAACCACTTCACATTCCCACTTCTTGATTCCGAATACTTCTTCTGGAACCTCAACAACCATATCCTCTTTCACTTTAACCTGACATGCCAGTCTCCAATTGTCTTTCTGTTCTCTTCTTTTAATATGCCCTGTTTCAGTTGGTAAAATATCTCCACCACCCTCATGAACTTGACACTTGCACATTGCACAAGTACCGCCCCCTCCACAAGCTGATGGCAGGAATAATTGTTGATCTTGAAGCACATTAAGTAGAGTACCTCCAGCATCCACTTCTACTTCTCGTTCTCCATTAATAGTCAATTTTACAGCACCTGAGTTTACCAATCGTTTAGCGGCTACCATTAACATGGCCACTAAAAGAATAATGATTGATGTAAAGACTGCTGCTGCTAGTACAATTACAGTTGAATTTATAGCTAAAATCATTTTTATTCTGAATAGTTTGCAACTGATACTTCATCGACAATCTCCAAATTATCAGAGGTCTTTTCGAGTTCAGCTTGTTGTTGTTCTTTATTTTTAAATGGAAGTTCAAATCCTCCAAAACTCATAAATCCGAATGCCATCAATCCGACTATGATAAATGTAATACCAAGACCCCTCAATGGTTTTGGAACATCAGCATAAGCCATTTTCTCACGAATAGCGGCAAGAGACACTACTGCTAAAAACCAGCCGATTCCTGAACCTAAACCAAAAGTCAAGGCTTCTACAAACTCATAATCCCGAGTTGGCAAGAATAAAGCTCCTCCCAAAATTGAGCAGTTTACAGCAATTAACGGAAGGAATATCCCTAATGAGTTATATAATGAAGGTGAAAATTTTTCAACAGCCATTTCTGTAAGTTGCACGAATGCAGCAACAATGGCAATGAAGACAATAAACTTCAGTACTTCTAAATCAATTGAGGCAAAATCCTCACTAATCCATGTTAATGCTCCTTCCTTCAATAGGAAATTATAAGCCAACCAGTTTAATGGGATTGTTATTCCTAGTACAAATATTACAGCCATTCCAAGTCCGGCTGCAGTTTTGTATTTTTTTGATACCGCAAGGTATGAACACATACCTAGGAAGTATGCAAAAATCATATTATCGATGAAAATCGACTTAACAAATATATTTAGTAAATTCTCCATTTTAATCTTCTACGTATCCGTTTCTACTTCTAATTACCCAAATTAATATTCCAAGGAGAATACATGCACCAGCAGGTGACATCATCACTCCATTTCCAATGTATTCATCAGGAAGTACTTTAATACCAAATAACTTACCACTACCTGTAAGTTCTCTAAAAAATGCGATGGCTAAAATTATCCAAGCATAACCAAATGAATTTCCCAAACCATCAAGCATTGCATCCCATGGCTTATTCCCCAAGGCAAATGCCTCTAGTCTTCCCATTACAATACAATTGGTAATAATCAAACCAATAAAAACGGAAAGCTCTTTCCAAACATCATAGCTATATGCTTTAAGAACTTGGTCAACAATGGCAACCAAAGACGCAACAACAACCAGTTGAACAATAATTCGAATTCGATTTGGAATGGTATTTCTTAAAGCTGAAATTACCACATTAGCTAGTACCAAAACTGCTGTTACCGCTATGGCCATAACCAATGTAGGCTTAAGGGCAACTGTCACCGCAAGAGCCGAACAAATACCAAGCACCTGAATGGTTATTGGATTATCTTCATCCAGTGGATTGGTTAGAAGTGTCCTTCTTTTCTTACTGAGAAGTGGTTCTGAGGTTTTCTTTACCTCTTTAACTTCTTTTTCTAAAGTCTCTGTACTCATTTTTTATGTGATAAAATAAATGGTTTGTATAACAATAAATAACTCTCAAGCATGCTGCTTACTCCTTTTGCTGTGATAGTAGCACCACTTAAACCATCAACTTGTTGTGGCATATTAGAATAATCATTTCCTTCTCCTTTTTCAAAATAAGGAATACTCATTTCACCATTCGCGTCAACAATCTTTTTTCCTTTGAAACGACTTTGAACTTCAGCATCAGTTATTCTAGCTCCTAATCCTGGAGTTTCTCCCTTATGATCAAAAACAACCCCAGATACCGTTTCTAAATCGGACTTCACAGCTACATATCCCCAAATAAAATCCCATAATCCTTTGCCATAAACTGGAAAAACGTATGAAACTACATTTTTCTTCTCTTTGGTCTCATAAATTGTGTAAACCGGTAGGTTTCTAACATCTTTTGGTTTTTTATACTCTTTGAAAACATCCACACTCGCTTCTTCAGTCTCTACAATGTCACCAGAGGATTTAACAACATCCGCAACAACTGTTTCAGTGTACAAACGAG
Source organism: Bacteroidota bacterium (assembly GCA_024645005.1). GTDB lineage: Bacteria > Bacteroidota > Bacteroidia > NS11-12g > UBA9320 > UBA9320. Next base: position 21,435 of record JAHEGS010000007.1, on the reverse strand, counting down.
TAACCTCTTCATCGCTCATTAATGCAATTGCATCCTCTCCCAAAGCAGCTTTGAGTATGAAGTTCTGTTTTTCAAGAAGGACTTCCATGTCTTGTTTTGGTTTTAGAACCATGGCTACAACAGCCAAAACAGAACCGAAGACCAATGTCATAATAACAGCGTATGTTATTATGTAATTATTTCCATTTTTATTAAACTTTGACACGATTTAATCTTGTTTTAATGTTAGACTGAACTACATAGTAGTCGATAAGTGGTGCAAATACATTCATCAAAAGTATTGCCATCATAATTCCTTCTGGATAACCAGGATTGAATACACGGATGAGCACTGTTAATACTCCAACCAAGAAACCATATATCCATTTTCCCTTTTCAGTTTGAGCAGCAGACACTGGATCTGTAGTCATAAACACTGCTCCAAACATAAATCCTCCAATAATCAGATGGTAATATGCTGGCATATCCATGTAGGCTCCACTTGCTCCAGAAATATTGAATATCCATCCCATGAATAAACCACCTAAGACTGTACTAAGCATGATTTTCCAACTTCCTACTCCGGAAGCGATTAGAATAACAGCACCAATTAAACACGCTATAACAGACGTTTCTCCAATCGACCCTTGTATATTTCCCAAAAAACTATCCATGATACTTGCAGACAATATATCATCACTCCAAGGTTTACCCTCAGCTGTTGCAGATGCTAGTTCACCAAGATTGGTAGCACCTGAATAACCATCTACGGTTTTGGATCCCTCTGGTAAAAATGTCCAGACAGAATCACCACTCATGCTTGATGGGTATCCGATGTATAAGAACATTCGTGCTGTCAATGCAGGGTTAAGTAGGTTCATACCAGTGCCTCCAAAGACTTCTTTTCCGATCACTACCGAAAATGCGGTAGCTAAACCTACCATCCATAAAGGTACGTCAGGTGGCATACATAGAGGAATAAGCATCCCCGTGACAAGAAAGCCCTCATTAACGGGGTGACCTCTGAACTGAGCAAATCCCATTTCGATACCTAAACCTACTCCATAGGAAACTATGATAATTGGCAGTGTCTGTATTAGTCCTACAAAAAAGTTATCCCATAATGCACCATCTGTACCGGTTAATGCGAGTGATTGTTGGTGTCCAACATTCCACAAACCAAACATAAGAGCTGGTAACATTGCAATGATTACAGTAAACATCGTACGCTTCAAATCAATTCCGTCACGTATGTGAGCACCGTTTTGAGTGGTATGATTAGGAACAAATAAAAAGGTCTCGAATGCATCAAAGGTTGAGTGTAAAAAACTCAACTTACCTCCTTCGGAAAAAGTAGGCTTTATTTTATCGATTTGATCTCTTAAGAATTTCATTTTAACTTTCTTCTGCCATTAATTCTAATCCTTCTGAAAGGACTTGTTGAACATTGATTTTTGATGTACACACAAACTCGCAAAGAGCCATATCTTCTTCAATCACTTCGTATATACCCAGATTTTCCATAAGTTCTAAGTCTTTTGCCATAACTGCCTTTATCAGTTGTTGAGGCATAATATCCATGGGTAGTACCTTTTCATACTGACCTGTTACCACATATGCTCTTGGCTCACCGTGAGGGTTGGTATTGACATTAAACGACTTCTTTAAAAATTTAGACATAGGAAGTGTCGAACTTAAAGTGGGTCGAGCATAGGAAGGAAATAACCATCCCAATAATTCATACTGATTCCCTTCTGGTATTACCGTGATCTGGTTATCAAAAAAACCGAGATATCCGTCTTTTTCGATTCGTGTTCCCGTCAAGACATTACCGCTAATAACTCTTACATTCTCAGTTTTATAATTATCCTTCATGATGCTGTCCACGCAGGCACCAAGACGGGTAGTATAATATGCTGGTTCATTAACTTCAGAACCACCAATGACAATGTTTTGTTCTAAATCTAGTTTTCCAGTTGAAAACAACTTTCCAATAAATGCGATATGTTGTGGCTTTATAGTCCATACAACATCACCTTTATTTATTGGATCCAGATTATTTATCTGAACTCCAACAAGACCGCTCGGATGTGGACCTTCAAAGTAACTTACCTTAACATTTTTGATATTCTGGTAAATCGTATTGTCTTTTTTGGCATGAAGATTTAAATATACTCCACCTTCACAAAGCATATTCAGAATCTCAAATCCTACTTCAAGAGAAGCTTCTTGGCCTCTCAACGAAACACCTAAATCAGCAGCTAATGGAGATGAATCAAATCCAGAAACATGAATAGATTTTGGAGATACATCGGTTTCAGCTATTACTCCATAAGGTCTTTGTGTTAGAAATGGCCAAAATCCTGATTCCAAAAGAATCGACTTGATTTCATCCACACTTTTCGATGAATAGCCTTTCGTATCAAAATCTTTGTATTTGTAATCAGATGAGTCCGCTAATATTTTGACAGCAGTTATTGCTCTTCTCTCACCACGAACAATCTCAGCTATTTCTCCACTTACAGGAGAAGTAAAACATATCTTATCATTTTTTTTGTCAGCAAACAAACAATCGCCAACCCTAACCTCTTCACCTTGCTTGATTCTTAATTTCGGAACCAAGCCTTTAAAATCAGTTGGTTTTAGTGCAAAAGTTGTCGATTTAGAAATGGCATGAATATGAGTTGAAGGTTTACCTTCTAATGGGATATCCATTCCTCGTTTGATTTTTACGTTTTTACCCATGGATATTTGTTAAAATTTTGCTGCAAATGTATTCTTTTGAGGAAAGAAAAAATACCTTAAAAGGAAAAAATTATACCTTCTTTTAAATAACCCTTTAACTCCCAACAAATAGGTGGGTTTAGCTCCATATTTTTTATTTACAAACAATATAAATTTGTCTAATGATTTAAGTCTAAGTTTTAGTTTTAGATACTCCAAAAAATAAGTAAGCCATGGCTAACAAAATAACACCACTCAAAAACATAAAAACATGAGTAAAATTGGAGAATACATTGTCATAAATATAGGCACTTGAAAATGCTCCAATTGTAATTCCTGCCTCTAGCGATATAAATAAGGTAGCGACTGATCTTCCAACATTTTTTCCTTTAGCAACGTCAACTACCCAAGCAAAAATGGATGGAGAATTTATACCAGAAGCAAGTCCACAAACCACAGCAGCTACATAGAAAAAATCCACTTGCCGAATCATCAAAAGTACACATCCAACCAAATACAATGATGTTCCAATTTTACAACTTAATAATCGCCCGTATTTGTCCGAGAACTTGGCTGTAAAAAGCCTTACCAATACCGTAGAAATCGTCATTATAGAAACAAACAATCCCTTGTTATTTACACCTAAACCAACCGAATAGTCTGGTATTAACGTAATAATCGTACCAAAAACCATTACACTCATCAACATCACAATAGCAGGATCTTTTGCTCTATTGTCCCAAAAATCACTGAGTTTTATGCGAAAGGAATTAAAAGATAATCGTTGTGGTTTAGGGAGTGTCTCTTTCATCCAAAGAATAATTGAAATCGAAAAAATCGAGATAAAGCCAGATAGCAAGAACAAATTATTGACTCCTATGTATGAAACAATGCTAGTGCTCAAGGCATTGCCAGACATCAAACCAACATTATTCATAACGCCAACAAGCCCCATTGCCTCTCCACGCCTATCTGAAGGCACAATATCTGCTATGTATGCAACTGTACCGGTTGGCATAAAACCTGTGCTCATTCCGTGTATGAATCGAAGAAGAAGGAAGCCAAAAACACTACTAAACAGTGGATATAAGAAAGAAACAATCACACAAACCAATCCACCAAAAATCATAACTGGTCTTCTCCCAATCAAATCAGCTAATTTGCCACTAATTGGACGAGACAACCCTGCTGAAATGGTGAATAAACCAATCGTGAACCCTTTGTAATCTCCACCACCTAAAGATGTTATATAATCTGGCAATTCAGGGATGATCATCGTAAAACTAAAAAAGAACAATAGCGTACTCAAACATAAAAGCCAAAACTGTAAAGTGTATCGCTGAAGCATGATTTTGAGAAAATAAAAAGGAGTGCAAAGCACTCCTTTTTATTTTCTTATTTATTTCTGTCTGTTCTTTATAAACTCTTCTAGTTCAGGGACTTTATCAAATGACTTACCATTCCAATAACCTAATAGTTCCACTTTTTGAGGAGATCTTGCAATTAATTGTTTTATCTCAGGAATTGTATCCTTACTAATTAAAACATTAGTCGTTTGGTAGTTCATAGAATTAGTCACTTTCACGTTCACATAATATGCAGGTCTTTTTGTAACCGGTTTAGTGGGTGGTCTGCCCATTTTTCTTTTCTCTTCTGGCTTTTCTTTGCTCTTTTTTCCCATGGTTATTTGATTACTTTATAGGGCTTTTCTAATAAAATGCGTTACTTAATGAACGACAAAAAATAGCGTCCACATACAAAACGCTACAAACATATCAAAGTTTGCCAATAATTATAAGATTATATAAGAATATGAAAATAAAAAGAGTAATCAATCATTATGATAACGTTCTCCTTTGAGTATTGTAAAGGATCTATACAACTGCTCTAAGAAAATAGTTCTAACCATATGATGAGGGAAAGTTAATGAAGATAAACTCCAAATCATATTCGCTCTTTGATAGACTTTGTCTGAAAACCCAAATGCACCACCAATTACAAATACAATGCTCGAATCACGAATTAAACGTTCATTTATTTGGCTTGCAAAACCCCTACTTGAATACTGTTTGCCTTTTTCATCTAAAAGAATTACAAAATCTTGATTGTTAATATTTCTTATGATTTGCTCCTCTTCCATATTTAAACAAACATCTTTTTGATCCGACTTTTTAGAAGAAGAAACCGTAGTATAATTTAACTTACAATATTTATTTAATCGTTTTAGATACTCCTTTTCACTTTGCTCAAAAAAAGGTTTTTTAGTTTTTCCGACAACGATAAGCTTGAGTCCCATCTATGGAATATTTATATCAATTGCCTCATTATTTTTATCGAAAAAGCTGTAAGCTAACATCCCATACTTGATGTCTGATTTGATATTAACCCACTTTTTATACTTAAAATACCACTTCATACGCATCGAGGGAACACCTTTTAATAAATATGCAGCCAAATATGGATTGGTAACTATTGTAATTTGCTTATATGGAGCTGTGGCGAATAAATGATCTAAATGCTTTTCGATATTATCAACAATCATAACACTTGAGACAATGGATCCCGTGCCTGCACATGTAGGGCATTTTTCAGCTGTTTTAATTGACATTTCTGGCCTCACACGTTGCCTTGTAATTTGAATTAAACCAAACTTACTCATCGGTAAAATGGTATGCTTGGCTTTATCATCAGCCATTGCATCTCGAAGGGTATTAAATAATTGTCTTTTAAAATTTGGAGTTCTTAAATCGATGAAATCGATTACAACAATTCCTCCCATATCTCTCAGACGAAGTTGACGTGCTATTTCTTTGGCTGCATCTAAGTTTGTTGCTAGAGCATTTTCCTCTTGATTGGAGGAACGTGCTTGTTTGCTTCCACTATTTACATCGATAGAATGCAATGCTTCTGTATGCTCAATAATTAAATAGGACCCACCTGGACATGATACGGTTTTACCAAATGAGCTTTGTATCTGCTTATCAATGCCGTAGCTACTAAAAATATTTTCCTTACCCGAATAGTACTTGAGCACTTTAACCAATTTTTTATCAATGCTTGTTAAATGAGATTTCATATCCTCGTAAAGCATTTTTTGGTTCACAGTGATGTTGGCAAAGTCATAGCTAAGAAGATCTCTAAGAATTGTAAAACTCTTTTGTGCTTCACCATGAACACGATCACGTGGCTTAGCTAATGGTAGTTTTAGAAAAATATCATTCCATTTTTTTTGTAACTCAAGGATATCTTGATGTAAGTCTTGACCACCCTTTTGTTCAGCTGCAGTCCGACATATTAGTCCTAACTTGGGTGTTTTAAGACTATTCCCTAAATTTTTTAGCCTCTTTCGTTCATCAAAAGTGCTCACCTTTTTCGAGACATTAACTGTATCATAAAAAGGCACTAAAATAAAATAGCGTCCAGCGATGGAAATCTCTGTAGTTAATCGTGGGCCTTTGGAGGAGATTGGCTCTTTAGCAATCTGGACAAGAATTTGCTGATTTCGCTTTAAAATCTGATTGATTTTACCTGTTTTTACCGTTTCAGGCTCCAAATCAAACTGTGATAAATCACCATCAGTTCGTTTACCATCCATCGTATTCTTAGTTATTTTTAACCAAGATTTGATGTATGGTCCTAAATCATGGTAGTGTAAAAAGGCATCTTTCTCATGGCCAACGTCTACAAAAGCAGCGTTAAGGCCAGGCATTATCTTTTTTACAGTACCTAAATAAATTTCACCAACTAGAAAATTTTCGGAATCCGACTTCTCTTGGTGTAATTCAACAAGTTTCTTATCCTTAAGAAGAGCTATTCTTTCTCCTTCACGCCCTACATCTATTATCATTTCGTAGGTCATATTTCTTAAGAATTAAATTATTTCTTTTTCTTATGTCTGTTTTTTCTCAGACGTTTTTTTCGCTTATGTGTAGCAATTTTATGTCTTTTTCTTTTTTTACCGCTTGGCATAATATTTTATAGTTTATTTTCCTATTTGATTTCTTATTTCTTGAAGCGTATTTCTATACTCCTCATTTTGGGGCTGCAAAGATATTAATTTTTCAAATCTTTTTTCAGCTTTTTGTAGTTGTCCAGATTCTAATGAGAACAAGCCTAAATAGTAAATTGCTCGCACATTATTACTGTCTTTTTTGGTCACAGCTAAAAGCTTCATGATGCCCTCATTCATAACCAAAGACATATCTCCACTAGATTTACCTTTTTCAATATTAGCAAGTGCTAAATCAACATCTTCATCTAAATTAGTTGGCACATTGTCATCATCATGACTTTCTGATGTTTTGGCTTCACCGTGATGATTTGAATGCTGCTCCGCATTTTTTGTATTAGTCTTGTATGCCGAGAAAAAAAGACCGACGGCAAGTAAGACCCCCAATACAATAATTGCTATATTGGAAGATGATAAATTATTTTTCAATAGATTTTTAATTTAGTGAATGAACTCTTTATCCCTTCTTAACCTTCTCTAAAAAAGTCTTTGCAGGTCTAAATTTAGGAATGCTATGAGCTGGAATGGTAATCTGCGTATTTTTAGAAATATTTCTAGCAACCTTTTCCGCTCTCTTTTGAACAACAAAACTTCCAAAACCTCTAAAGTAAACATTCTCATTGTTTGCCAAAGAACCTTTAACGACTTTGAAAAAACATTCTACAGTTTCTTGAACTATAGCTTTTTCTACACCAGTTCTTTCTGAAATCTCGTTAATTACCTCTGATTTGGTCATTTGTACATAATATTAGATTAGTATGCAAAATTAGTTTTTTTTACTAAATATTGATTCAATATCTGTTTTTTTGAAGAAGTTTTGAACACAAGCAATTTACTTATCAATTGGTATCAAGAAAACAAAAGGGAGCTACCCTGGCGTAATACAACTGACCCATACAAAATATGGTTATCTGAAATTATACTCCAACAAACTCGTGTTCAACAAGGACTCCCTTATTTTGAAAGGTTTACCAATCAATTTCCAACCATATACGATTTGGCCAGTGCACATGAACAAGATATCCTTTTATTATGGCAAGGTCTAGGATATTACTCTAGAGCACGGAATATGCATCAAACGGCTAAAATCATTGTAGCTAAATACAATGGAAAATTTCCAGACGATTACTCAGATATAATTGCTCTGAAAGGAATTGGAGAGTACACGGCTGCTGCTATTGCTAGTTTTGCCTTTGGAAAACCCTATCCTGTAATTGATGGGAACGTATTTCGATTTGTCAGCAGATTATTTGCCATTCAAGAGCCCATTGACACTAAATCTGGTAAAAAAGAAGTCACCAATGCTCTTCATCAAATATTTGATCAAAAAAATCCAGGACTTTTTAATCAGGCCATTATGGAATTTGGAGCTACCAATTGTACACCTAAAAAACCAAAGTGTGATACCTGTATTTTCAACACTCAATGTGAAGCTCTAAAATCAAAAAAAGTAATGAGTATTCCTGTTAAAAAAGGTAAAACTAAAGTTCTTAGTGTCAATCATACCTATCTCTGCTTTATCTGTGAAAAACAAACCTACATTGAAAAAAGAACGTCTGGAATTTGGAAAAACTTATACCAATTCCCGTTGATTGAAGAACATATTATGTCAGATAATATTGCCAATATTGTCAACCATTACATTGATCAAACCTCAAAATATGAAATTCGTGATTGTTATGAATCGAGACACATTTTATCACACCGCAAAATTGACGCAATTTTTTACACAATATACGTAAATACACCACCCGTTTTTTCAAAAAACAATATATTTGAAATACCACTTACAGATATGATCACTCGTTACCCTGTGAGTATTTTGACGCAGAATTATTTAAAAAGACTAAACCTATGATCAATAAAGTAACATTAATCGGCCACTTGGGTAAAGACCCAGAAGTTAGATATCTTGACAAAGATAGAGTAGTGGCTAATCTAACATTAGCAACTAATGAGCGTTATAACGACAGAAATGGAAATCGTGTAGAGACTACTGAATGGCATAATTTAGAGATGTGGGATGGACTTGCCAAAGTAGCTGAGAAATATTTAAAGAAAGGTTCATTGGTATATGTGGAAGGTAAGTTAAAAACAGAGGAGTGGGAAAAAGATGGCATAAAACGATATACCACGCGTATCAGAGTAACAACGATGAACATGATGGATAAAGCAGGTAGCAGTTCTAACGATGCTTCAACCCCACCAAGCCAAGAATCAAGTCAATCTGTAGCTAAACAAAATGAGGATGCTATTGAAAGTATCATAGATGGTGGAGATGACGATTTACCCTTTTAATCCAAAAGTATACCCTTGAAAAGCGACCCCGATCCTTATCAACATATAGATGCACTTTTCCAATATTTGTGTATAGCTGAAGTTAATCTTCCTATCACTTCTTTTATAGTTGGAATATTCATCATTTTGCTTTTTTTGGGAATTTCAGCACTTTTCTCTTGTTCTGAAAACGCCTTTTTCAGCCTTAGTCCTGAAAACCTTGCTGAATTAAATGACGAAGATTCCCCCGAAAGTCACACTGCTCTTAACTTAATCAATGACCCCGACAGGCAAACTGCAACTCGAAGATTACTAGCTACAATATTGCTAATGAATAATCTAGTTAATATATTCATTGTGATCTACTCTAGCTACCTGTTTAGTAATTGGTTTCAATTTAATGATGCCCAAACTCCCTTTGGATTCATCAACCTTAATTTCTTATTCCAAGTTGTTTTTATCACCTTCATAATTGTCTTATTTGGTGAAATTATTCCCAAAATTTACGCCACAAAAAACAACTTGAAGATTGTTCGATTAATGTCTAAACCGCTAAATATTTGCTACGTTGCCTTTAAACCGTTAATCGTTCTTTTAGTAAAAAGTTCATCCATTTTTGATCGTTATCTAAAAAGTAGACAACATAACATATCGGTTGAAGAAATAAGTCAAGCCATAGATATTGCCGATAAAAACAAAGAGATTGAAGAAAAGCATATTCTAAAAGGGTTAATTAGCTTTGGAAACACCAGCGTCAAACAGATCATGAAGCCTAGGACAGAAGTCAACTGCCTTGAAATGCAGACTTCTTCGAAAGACTTATTGGACACCGCTATTAAATGGACATATAGCCGTATCCCCATTTATGAAGATAACTTTGATCAGGTTAAGGGCATTCTTTATATCAAAGACCTGCTACCCCATATTCATGAACAAAAAGAATTTGACTGGCATCATCTTATCCGACCAACACTTTTTGTGCCTGAACACAAGAAAATTGATACGCTTTTAGAAGAATTCCAAGAAAAAAGAGTTCACATGGCTATCGTTGTTGACGAATATGGAGGTACGAGTGGAATTGTCACTATGGAAGATATTCTGGAGGAGGTTTTTGGCGAAATCAAAGATGAGTTTGATGAAGAAGATTTGGCTTTTTCAAAATTAGACAACAACACCTTTGTATTTGAGGGTAAGACTGCTCTACATGACATCATAAAAATTTTAGACCTTCCTCTCGACTATTTCGAAATTGTTAAAGAAGATGCAGATACTATTGGAGGACTGATTTTAGAAATTCATAAAAAAATACCCTCTATCGGCGATACTATTGAATTTCAAGAAATGATATTCACCATAGAGAGTGCCGATAACAGAAAAATTAAGAGAATTAAACTTGTAATCGATAGAAATGAGAATTACCAAAATATATAGCATTCCAATAATAATATGCATATTATTTGTTCTTAGCTGTTCGAATTATACTCCTAAACCAAAAGCCTACCCTAAAATAAACTACCCAGAATCAGGCATAATTTCCACAGAGACAGATTGTCCTTTTTCTATCCAAATACCAAGATATAGTGAACTTGTCCCATACCCTGCTGAAGATAAAAACTGCTGGTATAATATTAATTTTAATCAATTTGACGCCACACTTCATTTAAGTTATATCCCAATTAAAGGGCAGAATGATTTAGATAGTTTGACTGAGGACGCTTATAAACTAGTGTTTAAACCACATTTACAAAGAGCAGAGGAAATCATAGAACGTGAAATCAGCGATACCATTAGGGGACTTTCAGGAATGATTTACGATCTTCAAGGCAAAACAGCTACACCTTTTAATTTTTTTATTTCTGACGGACAAAATCATTTTTTAAGGGGTTCTTTTTATTTTAATTCTAAAACAAAAAGAGATAGCGTCCTTCCAATTTATAACTTTATTAATAAAGATATATTGAAGACTATAAAAAGTATCCAATTCAAATAAATCGGATTACTTTACCCTCAAAGTCCTACCTACACGGAGAATGGTGGTTCTTCGTATTCCATTCATCCTACAAATTGTATTTACAGATGTTCCATATTTAAGAGATAATCCATACAAAGTATCTCCAGGTCTAATCTTATGATAACGCTTAGCATAAGCAGGATAGACTTGGTTTTTAGGATTACCATTTTTGATATAAGGAAACCAAGTATGGTTTACAAAAATCTGTGAATCCTTTAATTGGTATGTTTTAAAATCAATGATTCTTGCTGGATCAAAAGCTTGACCCATCAAACGAACTTCAAAGTGCAAATGAGGCCCAGTGCTTCTTCCAGTGCTTCCACCATAACCTATGATATCCCCTGCTCTAACTGATTGATTGATTTTAACCAGTGCTTTTGATAAATGAGCGTACAATGTCTCTACTCCATTGTAATGTCTTATCATCACATAATTGCCAAAACCACCCCGATTATAACGCTGAATTCTAACTACCCCATCAAATGCTGAATAAACAGGATCACCAATTTCTAAGTCAATATCAATTCCCTTATGCCATCTACTTCTTCTCCATCCATATTTACTATTAATAACTCCTTGTATTGGATGAACATAACCACAACTTGAATCAATCAAATCCAAATGATAACCCAGTTTCATCTGTTCGTGATTATATTTTGGCAAATCAATATTACTATGATCCCAACTTTGGCCATAGATGGATTGAGCGGGTGCTAAATCGATTACTGAAATTTGATTTGACGATGTGTCCTTAACAATAGTATCTTGTTGCGAAAAAGACAAAGAATAGAAGAAACAAAGCCCTACTATTAAGCTATATCTCCAATATAGATCTAATCTTTTTCTCATCCTTAGTTAGTTGGTTTACAAGAGAAGTTACATTCTCAAACTTCATCTCCTCGCGAATCCGAGAATGAAATGATATCAAGATTTTGTGGTGGTATATATTCTTATTAAAATTCAGAATATGGACCTCCATACTCCACTTCTTATCTTCAAAAGTAGGATTATAACCAATATTCAACATGCCAGCGTATCTTATTTTATCAATATATACCCACACTGCATACACACCATTCTTAGGAATCAACTTGAAGCTACTTCCAACTCTCACATTTGCGGTTGGATAACCAATTGTCGTACCTCGCTGAAGACCCTCTTCTACCTTACCAGATATGGTGTATAAATCTCCCAAATATTCCTTGGCAAGATGAACATCTCCATCTAAAAGTGCCTTCCTAATCTTGGTACTACTTACTATACTATCCTCAATATCTTGTGGCGGGATTTCTTCTAACTTAAAATTATAAGTTTCTGAGAATTGAATCATTTCTTTTAATCCACCCTCTCTATTCCTTCCAAAACGATGATCATAACCAATAATGAGTTTAGATATGTGTAGTTGTTCTACTAATATATCCCTTACAAAATCTGAAGCTCTTAACCTACTTAATTCTTGTGTAAAAGGAATGATGATTAAATAATCAATCCCGATAGCGGAAACTAACTCCACTTTTTCTTCGATAGTTGTCAGTAATTTCAGTTCATTATCATCTGGGTAAAGAACTAAACGCGGGTGAGGGTAAAAAGTAAGTAACACACTTACCCCGTCTATTTCTCTTGCCTCTGATACCACATGGCGTAATATTTTTCGATGACCAAAATGTACTCCATCAAATGTTCCTTGGGTAAGGACCACAGGTTTTTTAGGGTCAAACTCTTTGATATCGTATACTACTTTCATGATGACAATTGTCTTGCAAATTTGAAAAAATCTTCAGTATCTTGAATATCAGAAATTTGGACTGCATCACTCAAGAGATAATCACCAATCGATGTTCTTATCAAAGAAGACATATAGGCACCACTATCTAGAGCATAACCCAAATCTCTTGCCAATGATCGGATGTATGTCCCCTTAGCACATTGAATCTTAAACTTTAATGTAGGAAACGATGAATGGTCTACCTCAAATTTAGATATGTGCGTATCACGAATTTTAAGCTCAATCTTTTTGCCTTTTCTTGCATGCTCATAAGCCCGTTTCCCATTCACTTTAACGGCTGAAAACTGAGGCGGAACTTGTTTAATATCACCTCTAAATTGATCTAATTTTTCTTCTAAAAATTCAGGTGTGATGTGATTTACAGGATATTCTGCATCAATAGCCGTCTCTAAATCAAAAGAGGGTGTAGTCTTACCCAACTCAAAACTTCCTTCATATCCCTTTTCTTGAGCCTGCATAGACTCAATTTTCTTCGTGTATTTACCGTAACAAATAATTAGTAAACCGCTTGCTAAGGGATCCAAAGTCCCAGCATGACCAATTTTTTTTATACGCGACAAGTTTCTTAACTTTTTAACTACATCGAAGCTAGTCCAGCGAATGGGCTTGTCTACCAACAAAAATCCTCCCTCTTCTATCGTCAATTCTCCCATCTATTTTTGAGCTAATCTATACATGACAAACGCAACCACACCAAAGATAATATTCGGAATTATCGTGGCAATAAACGGATGCATTGACCCACTAGAACCGTATGCCAAGAAAAACTGAAATACAATTAAAAAAGTAAAACTAATAAGCAAACCAACACCCAAATTTAAACCTATACCTCCACGGGTCTTTTTAGTTGAAACCGAAACACCAATTAAGGTTAATATGACAATTGCTAAAGGCATTAAGAACCGTTTGTATTTTTCTGTTGAGTAAAAAAACGTATTGCCTGTACCTCGCATTTCCTCTAGGCTAATCATTTGATCCAACTCACTTAAGTTGAACATCTGAACATCATCATTTTTTCGGAAAAAATCCTCAGGGTTAAATGGAATAATTGTGTCCATAAACTTGCCTTTTCTGAGCACTTCCGTTGAATCCTCAAAACTTCTAATCCACCACTTTGAAAGTTTCCATTTTTGGGTCTCCTCATTCCAATTCATTCGATCAGCATACAGCTTTGATTTCAACTCACCATCACTGATAAATTCCAAACTCACTTTATAACCAATACTGTCTGAAAAATTGAAGTTACCAATACTTAATATATTGCCCGGAGAAATCTGCGTCTTTATTTGAGATTGCGAATAATGAGACCGCTCTCGAATGTAGGTGTTTTCAAAATCTACTCGTGTCTTATCAGCCTGGGGTATAATCCATGCAGATAGCGTAAAAGAAACCAATGCTAAAAATACAGAAGTAATCGCATAGGGAACCATCAGTCTTTTGTACGAAACTCCACTTGCCAAAATGGCTACGATTTCTGAATTCTGAGTCATTTTAGAGGTAAAAAAAATGACTGAAATAAACACAAAAACAGGACTAAACAGATTGAGTAGAAACGGGACCCAATTCACATAGTAATGAAATATCACTTCATAAAATGGTGCTTTATTTTCAATAAACTCATCAATTTTTTCGGAAACATCAAAAACGATTATAATTACTGTAAAAAGACCCAACGCAAGCAAAAATGCTCCCAGAAATCTTTTAATAATGTAAAAATCAATCTTCGTCAGTTTCACTTTAAAATATGCTTTTGTGATTAGCCATTGGGTTTAATCTTTTTGATGGCAGCACCAAACAAATCAGATATCGCTGAACATTCTTCTAGTACCGGATTAAGAATATCCGAATTTACCCAACCTTCCTCTTTTATGAGATCCAACCAATAATAGCACCCATCAATAGATTCTCTCGCATCATTCAATTTCTGAAGAAAAAAATCTGGATTTTGAGTGACCAATAACCCCTTTGATTTAATTGCTAAATTAGATGATTGAGCAATCAATTGTTTACAAGCTTCATTACTCATCAATATATCCTTGGGCAGAACAAGTGCTATTTTTAAACAAGTCTTGCTCAACACCTTCGTACGTTCATAGATATTTTCTATCATAAGCGTTGATCTAATTTTTTAACCATGCTATTCTTCCAGCCAACAAAGGTATCATTCAGAATGTGTTTTCTCGCTTCACCCACAAGCCACAAATAAAATTTCAAGTTATGCTCACTTGCTATTTGAGCTCCTAGATATTCTTTGGCTTTGAATAAATGTTTCAAATAAGCCTTGCTATACTCAGGGGTAAGCTCTGCATCAACAGCCGAGTAATCATCTTCCCATTTTTTATTTTTCATGTTAATTGTTCCCTCTTTGGTAAACAACATTCCATTTCGAGCATTTCGTGTGGGCATCACACAATCAAACATATCAATCCCCAAATGGATACACTCTAAAAGGTTACTTGGTGTACCCACTCCCATCAAATACCTCGGCTTGTTTTTAGGTATAATTTGGCATATCTGATCACTGATAGCATACATATCCTCATGCGGTTCTCCCACCGATAGACCTCCAATAGCTATTCCGTCGGTATCGTGCTTTAAGCAGTATTCTGTACTTTCTTGTCTTAAATCGGGGAAGGTACTTCCTTGAATGATTGGAAAGAGTTGCTGATTGTACCCATAAATGGGCTCGGTCTCTTGAAATCTTTTTATGCAACGATCTAACCATCGATGGGTTGTATTCATAGAATTTGTAGCATATTCTCTCGTAGAAGGATACGGAGTACATTCATCAAATGCCATGATAATGTCTGCCCCAATAATACGTTGAGTATCCATCACATTCTCTGGAGTAAAAAGCAGTTTATGCCCATCAATGTGACTTCTAAAAATAACGCCTTCCTCTGTAATTTTTCGTTGATCGGAAATACTATACACCTGAAAACCACCACTATCTGTCAACATGGGTCTATCCCAATTAATGAATTTATGGAGTCCTCCAGCACCTTTCAAAATATCCAATCCTGGTCTCAAATACAAATGATAGGTATTCCCTAGAATAATTTTTGCGTCTATCTTGTCTTTGAGTATAGCCTGGTCTACTGCTTTTACTGTACCTTGCGTACCCACTGGCATAAAGATAGGCGTGGGAATTTGACCGTGATCTGTTGTTATTAATCCAGCTCGAGCCTGCGTATCTTTATCGGTGTGTTGAAGTTCGAAAAACACTATTGAAATATGAAACTAACTTGGATTAATTTAGGGGAGATTCTTTTCAAACTCGAAGCATAAATGTATTCATCTGGCACCAATTGATTACCCAAACCATTGCTTAGTTTGATTTCTGGACTGAATTTAAAAAAATCATAATACAAGTCTAATCCAAAGCCAACATCATACGAAAATGTATGTGGGTACATGGCAACAATAGGTTTGGTATTGCTCCTATCTGTATCTACATCACTTGTAAAATCAAAGCGATAGGTCAAGCCACCCAAGACATACAAACGAACATTTTTGTGACGAACACTCTTGTATTCAAATGTAAATGGTATTTCCATGTATGTAGACTCCATTTGAGCTGTTTTAACAATATCATTTTTGAAATGATAATTCAAATCTCTTCGGGCGAATTGGATATTTAGCATCGTACGTAAATCCCAATGTTCTGCCAATCTAAAATTGACTAATCCACCCAAACCAAAACCGGGATAAGACACCGATTCTATTCTCTTGAGAGAGTCATAGTTTAAATTATTTTCATCTACAGCAAATTTCATCTTGGCAGTATTACCCATAATTCCAAAACCAAATCGAATAGGTTTACGATCATACAAGGGGTTTAGCTCCTGTGCTTGAGCTACCATACCTAGGATGCAAAAAAGACTAGTTAATATTACTTGATTCCTGTATAAATGGAACATACGCCAAAAGTTAAACGCCTATCATTCACTTTTCGGTATGATAGACTTCTCATTATTTGCTTAAATTCATCTCCTTCTGGAAATGCTGCAACTGATTCGGGAAGATAGGTATATGCAGCAGAATCTCCTGAAAATAACTTTCCCCATAGCGGAAGAAGTGTCTTATTATAGAGATTAAAAAGAAGTCCAAATAAACCTGTGGGTTTGGAAAACTCCAAGATCATCACCACTCCACCACGTTTAAGGACACGGTTAATTTCTGCCAACCCTTGATTCAAATTTTCAAAGTTTCGAACACCAAAAGCAACAATTACAGCATCAAACTGATTGTCTTCAAATCTCAACTGTTCACTATCGCCCTGTTCTAATCGAACATTGGTTATTCCTCGATCAGCTATTTTTTTTCGACCAATATCGAGCATTCCCTCGGATATGTCTACTCCTATCACCTCATCGGGCTTTAAGGGTAATGTCGCCAATGCAAAATCTGCTGTCCCCGTAGCCACGTCCAAAATAGTTTTTGGCTCGTGTTTGGCTAACATCTTTATGGCTTTTTTTCGCCAACCTACATCAATACCCAACGATAAAAAACGATTCAAAAAATCGTATTTATGAGCAATGTTGTCAAACATTTGTTGAACTTGCTCTTTTTTAGAGCTATCAGTTTGGTATGGTTTTACTTTGGTACCCATTTCAAAAGTTGTGCAAATTTAGGTTGAATATTGTGATTTTTATTCACTCCGATTTTAATCATGGAGATCTATCACAGATTATAACAAACCACTATCCACTTTGTGTTCTATCTTCGCATCGTGAATTTTGCCAAAGCCCAATTTTTGAGAAGCTATAGTCGAGTAGAACAAATCACGGACAACAAGAATCCTGAATTCGCTTTTATTGGACGAAGCAACGTGGGTAAAAGCTCGTTAATCAATGCTTTAACCAGCAAAAAAGACATGGCCAAAACCAGTGCCAAACCGGGCAAAACACAACTAGTCAATTTTTTTGATGTGGAGAACACCCTCAATCTAGTCGACTTGCCAGGATATGGTTACGCCAAGGTGAGTAAGCAAAAACGTGAGGTTTTTGAGGAGTTAATCACCGAATACCTCTTAAAAAGTGACAACTTGTTTATTGTTTTCACCCTCATAGATGCGGCAATTCCTCCCCAACGAATCGACCTAGAATTTATGGCTTGGTGTGGTGAACACCGCGTGCCTGTTGGAGTTATATTCACCAAAACGGATAAGAAAAAACCCAAGGTGGTAGAAGCTAATATGACAGCATTTGAAGACGAGCTCAACCGATTGTTTGAACACCTTCCTGTGATCTTCGAGACCAGTGCCAACACCAAACGAGGCATCGAAACACTCAGCGAATGGATTGAAGAACAAGTAAACACCATCATTCATAAGGGTTAAACCTTAATTATTTTATTGATTTGCTTTATAAGTTTCGACCTATTCCACCACAAATCGGCGAACATCATAGGCTTGATTTTGGATGGAAATTCCCACCAAATACACCCCTGATTTCAAAAACGAAATGTCAATTTTGTGCTTCAATTTAGGTCCATTCAACGGATAAGAATGAATCACCCGTCCTTCCAGGTTCGTAATCTCCAAAACTCCCGATTGTGGACTTGCCAATTCTACATTGATTTCTTGACTGGCTGGATTTGGGAATAGCTTGAATGCTGGTTTGTTATCGAATGAAACAACCTTGGTCAAAGAGGCATCGTACATAGCCAGGCAATACTGCCCCTTGCGAAGGTGCGAGATATTTATCGTGCCTCGTTTATCAAAAAGCGACCCCATGTTTTTGGAATAGTCCGTGGCCGTTGTCCATGCCGATTTTGCATGTGGACGATAAAGGAGCACCAAACTATCCTCGGTAGAACGTATCAAATCTGCATCCAAAAAACCATAATCGGGAGCCGTAGATTTTAGTCCACTGTAGATAAGCTGGCAAGCTAATTGGGAGTTTTCATCCCACAGTCCTTGCACCTCCCAATAGCGTTCTTTGCTGAGTTGTGCCCCTGTTGGTTTGCCGTAGGACCCGTCTGCCGGAGCCCAATGGTGGGTCACCCATACCTTTACCGAATCCTGATCGGAATTCATAAGCTTTACCTTCTTCATCATTCCATGTGTGAGGTTTTTTTCTTCGGATGTGATCGCTACCTGATCAGTAGTGGTTGCATCACTGATTTTATCCTCGGGATCGAGTACCCAAAACTGGGGTTCGAATGGACATGTTATTGAAAATAGTTGTTGAGACTGACTCACTACAATGGTCGTGTCATACCGCTTACCCTCGGCAAATGCTGCTATTGATAATCGTACATCGGTATATATCTCTTGGTTGAATCGCGGTGTTTGTTTGATGGTTAGTTGATAAGCGTCATCTTGCTTGATGGCTGATAGGATATCAAAATGAGCAAAACCTGGAGTTTTTACCCATTGTTCAAAAAAACCAGTCAAATCCAATGCGGTATAAGACTGAAAATGAGTATGCATATCCTGAGTAGTCACATCTTTGAATTGGAACGTGGATTGAAAGCTTTTACAGGCATCAAAAAAAGCTTCATCTCCCATAAGTCCTCGAAGGGTATGAACCATATCTGCTCCCTTATCATACACGTGTCTTCCGTAGGTATTGGCATGACCTATACCACTCACGGGCAAGATCGCTTCATCTAGCACATGAGCAAACTGCAATACACTTTGGTGGTTGGATTCGATATCATCGTCATAGGCTTTTTTGCCATAAACTGCCTCTAGAAAAAGACGTTCAGAATAAGATGCCCACCCTTCGTTGAGCCACATGTCTTCTTGCGTTTTACAAGTGATGGTATTTCCCCACCAGTGATGTGCCAACTCATGAGCAAACAGGGTTTCGGAAGTTTTATCTCCATTGGCTATAGCGTATCTTGGATAGGCAATGTTGGTAGCATGTTCCATAGCACCACTGTTGAAAGGTACCGTATTGAAACCTACCCGATCAAAGGTATGCTCTCCATAGGATGACACAAACGTGCGAATGCAGGTGGGAAGGTTTTCGAAGCTCTTTCTCAAATTAGCCGTATCGGCAGCAAGAGCCGTCAATAAAACGGGAATTCCATCTATATTCATTCGAACCTCTTCGTATGGAGCAATGGCTACTGCCACTATATAGGTAGGAATAGGATCATCCATTTGCCAGTGGAAAGTCTCGGTTTGATTGGGGTTTTGAGTGGTATTTTGCAATAATCCATTAGCATAGGCCTTGTAGCTTGAATCTACTGTAATCGAAAAATCATAGGTAGCTCGGTCTACAAAATTGTCGAAGCAGGGAAACCAAACTCGACCAAAGTTATGCGGATCAGATGCAAAACCTACCCCTAAATTGAAGGCATATTCTCCCGTAAAATAAAAACCGCCCCATTGTGGGTCACGCACCGGATTTCCAGCATATGAAACAGCTACTTGTATCGTATCTCCACTTTGAACTTGGTCCAAATCAAAACGCAAATCAGGACTAGTATAAGTGAAAGATGTCGATTTCCCATTCACTGAAACAGCAGAAACAGGCAAGTCCAATAAATCCAATCGCATTTGAGAGGCATCCGTTTTTAATCGAACTTTTAGCGTTGTCTGTGCCTCAATTTTCTTATTGGTTTTATAATTCAAAAATGATGCATCAATCGTATAATGCAGTACGTCAAAAGTGTCTGTCCGTGAATCGATGGTATTTTGAGTATAATATTCTTGATTCATCTTCATGTGACGACAAAATTTTTGTGCATGACAAAAATTGGTAATCGCAACTAAAAATAACATTACTGTGATCCACTTTTTAGACATTTCCTTTAACATTGTACGAAGATAAACCTATTATGAAAAATACGATAAAATATGCAAGTGTCACCTTGCTAATCTTCCTTTGTTACTCATTGCAGGGTCAAACCTATTCCAATCATAGAGCTGTTCAAGCCTCTGCAAATTGGAATGAGTCCGACTTATCTGTTACCCTACGTTGGAAGTGGGAAAGCAATGCTCAATCGTATGCTATTTACAAACGAGTTTATGGGACTGAATCTTGGGGAAATACTATTGCTAACTTGGACTTTCAGATTCCATATCGGATATTAAATTATCGAATTCAAATACGAAACTCATCTCACAATCAGAAATAAAAATATATCCTACCCTTGTCCATAATCAGATTTTTATCCAAAAGAAAAATGCTCAACCCATTTCGTACATCATCCAAAATAGTTTGGGAATGACAATATGTAAAGGAACTATTTTTTCGCAAAAAGAATCGATTGATTTACTCGCATTGAAATCAGGAGTATATTACCTACTGATGAATGGATATAGTCAAAAGTTCATTAAGTATTAAGGACTAAAAAAATCGTCATTGGCCAATTGAAAGTAGGCTTTCTCAAAAGGGAGAGTACAAAAATCCGTAAGGTATTTATTATGGTTTAGGTCATAATATTGAATGCAATCTGGTGTAACCGAGACTATTCCATTGTGGTATGAATAAAATGCGTAGTTGCTTGGTTGCAAAACGGATTGCTGAGGAAATGCTGTTGGCTTATTTAAATAACTTGCCAATGTAGATGGCAAATCGGACTGACTTACAATTTCATGAATGACTGAATCTTGACGTACAACCCCTCCAGTGAAAATAAGGGGTATTTTAAAATTAGTCTCGCTATATATCGGGGCATTATCAGGACGAA
>JAHEGS010000101.1 GCA_024645005.1 Bacteroidota bacterium | reverse complement strand
AAAAATCAATTAGCAGAAATTCTAAAGATACTAAAAGGATAATCGGGGCGTAGCGCAGTCTGGTAGCGCACTTGTATGGGGTGCAAGGGGTCGTGAGTTCGAATCTCACCGTTCCGACCAATAAAATGAAAATTTATAGATTTCTTAAATTCATTCATATAGTTTTACATGTGATTTTTGGTTTTATTTTTATTTTATTTTTTCCATTTCTAAACCAAGATATTCGTTTCAAAATTATTCAATTATGGTCAACTTGGTTTTTAAAAATTCTTAAAATCAAACTTACAGTTAATGATATTTCTACAAATATTGAAAACAAAAGTAAATATTTTTTTGCTGCTAATCATATTTCATGGGTAGATATTGTTATTTTAAATAGCATCAAACCTTCCAGCTTTGTAGCTAAATCTGCAATAAGAAAGTGGCCGTTATTAGGATTTATGATTGCCATGAGTAACACTATCTTTATTGATCGAGTGTCTAAAAAATCTTTAAAATTAGCCTTTAGCAAGGTTAGTTCTGTATTAAATAGATCTTCGGTAGTTATTTTCCCAGAAGGAAAAGCAACGTTAGGTAAATCTGTTAATGTGTTCCATTCTAATTTTTTTCAGATTCCTATCAATAAAAAAATATGCGTTAATCCAATATCAATTAGATATAAAAAAGATGGAAATTTTACTGACAAAGTTGCATATGTTGACGATGATAAGCTATTGAATTCATTATTAAAAGTAATAAATTTAAATGGTTTTGAGGCGGTGATAAATTTACATGACCAAATTCCAATCAATGATATGAATCGTAAAGAGTTAGCATTTGAAACATATTCAGTAGTAAAAAAATGTATTGAACAAGAAGTTTAATTAATAATTTAAAATAACATAATGAATTTATATATAGATGTCGGTAATACAAAAACTAAGTGGTGTTTATCCTCCAATGAGGTCGTTGAAAAAACAGGATCTATTTTCAATACAGAGTTAAATGATTTAACCATTAAAACGGAACGAATTGAGAATGTGCTTATATCAAGTGTTAATTCTGAAACTTTGGAACAGCAAATTATTGAGAAGATAAAACCTTTATGTCCACATATCTCATTTGCTACAGTTAATAAACAATTTTTAAATACTAATTATTCAAATGAATTAGGGGTTGATCGGTGGTTGGGTGTCTTAGCACTTACTGAGAGAACTAAAAAAAATGCAATCATCATAGATTCAGGTACGGCGTTAACCATTGATTTGTTAATGTCTGATAACAATTCATTTTTGCATAAAGGCGGATTAATTCTTCCAGGATTCCATTTGTTTAATCAGTCTTTGACACAAAACTCTGCTGCAATTAGATTGAAAAACAAAGACATGACTATAGATATTAATAATTCAGATATGGCTTTACTGCATGGATTTTTAATGTCTGTTTCAGGCGCGGTTGAAAAATTTATCATGCACCATCATCTTGATTTTAATGAGATAGATATTTATCTCACCGGTGGTGATGCCAATATTATTTTTGATTCTCTTGAGGAGCAGATGCAGCATAAATATCACAAGATTGATAATGCTGTGATCGAGGGTTTAAAGATATATAAAAAATTAGCGCTTACGGATAAATAAGTCTGTAATCGTTCCCTCATACACTTCAGAAGCCATGGCAACAGACTCTGATAGGGTGGGGTGAGGATGAATGGTTAAGCTAATATCTTGAGCATCAGCACCCATCTCAATAGCCAAACAGGCCTCAGCGATTAATTCACCAGCGTTCACTCCAACAATACCTGCGCCAATAAGGCGTTTGGTTTGTTTATCAAAAATGAGTTTGGTTAAACCTTCCGTTCTGTTATTAGATAAGGCTCGACCGCTAGCAGCCCATGGAAAAGCTGATTTTTCAATTTCTATGTTATTTTGCTTAGCCTCGTTTTCGGTAACCCCGACCCAAGCGACTTCAGGATCGGTATAGGCGACGGATGGAATGACGTTGGCTTGGTATTCGACTTTTTCACCTGCAATTACTTCAGCAGCAATTTTTGCTTCATGAGTAGCCTTATGGGCCAGCATCGGTTGGCCTATGACATCTCCAATCGCATAGATGTGGGGCGCATTAGTCTTAAATTGTTGATCAACATTAATGAATCCTCTGTCATCCACATTGACACCTGCTAATTCGGCATCGATTAATTTTCCATTTGGAGTACGTCCAACTGAAATGAGGACTTTGTTAAAAGTATCTTCAAATTGACCATCTTTATTTTCAAAGGTGACTTTAAGATTATCTCCGTCAGCCTTGATCTCAACGAGCTTGGTATTAAGATGAATATTTTCAAATCGTTTTTCCATTCGTTTTTGTAAAGGACGAACAAGATCACGATCACATCCTTGAATCAGGCCATCTGCAAGCTCAACAACTGTAATCTTGGAACCGAGGGCATCATAAACGGTACCCATTTCTAACCCGATAATACCGCCACCGACAATCAACATCCTTTCAGGGATATCTTTGAATTCTAAAGCACCAGTGGAGTCAATGATGTTTGCATGATCTGGTGTGTTTGGAATGACAATTGGTTTGGAGCCAACCGCTATAATGGCTGAATTAAAATTCACCTTGGTGGTTTTTTTATCTTTATCTTCAACATCAATTGAGTTGGATCCGTTAAATTTTCCATAACCTTCAATTACAGTCACTTTTCTTTGGCCAGCCATTTGACTCAAGCCACCAGTGAGCTTACCAACGACATCGTTATTTTTCCATTCACGAATTTTTTCTAAATCAATCTCAGGCTTATTAAATTTAATCCCATGATGACTGGCATCTTCAGCTTCGGTGATGACTTTTGCCATGTGCAACAACGCCTTTGATGGGATGCAACCTACGTTCAAACAAACACCGCCGATGGAAGAAAATCTTTCAATTAAGGCTACTTTTAAACCAAGGTCTGCAGCTCTAAATGCGGCTGTATAACCGCCTGGGCCAGAGCCTAGCACAACAACATCGTATGCATCGTCATTATTATTTGTTGGCTCATTAGTCTTGGTTGAGCTTGAATTTTTTTCAGCTGGCTTGGTTTCTTTAGCGCCACTGATGTCATAACTGAGGATGCTGTCCCCTTGTTTTACCTTATCCCCAACTTTTAAAAGTAACTCTTGAACGACCCCATCAAAAGTAGCGGGGATGTCCATCGATGCTTTTTCTGATTCAAGAGTGATCAGAGCGTCATCAGTCTTGACTGAGTCACCAGCTTTCACATGAATTTCAATTACTTCAACCGAGTCAAAGTTACCTATATCTGGGATAGTAAATGTTTGATTAGCCATAAATATTTTAAAGTAGTAGTCTTCGAACGTCAGATAACATCATGCGTAAGTGTGATGTAAATCTTGCTCCATCTGCACCATCAATCACTCGATGGTCATAAGATAATGAAAGAGGCAATATTAATCTCGCCTCAAATCCTTTGGAATTGTTGTCATAGATGGGCTGCATTTCAGCTTTAGACACACCCAAAATAGCCACTTCTGGGCAATTAATGATTGGAGTAAATTTTGTGCCTCCAATGCCACCTAGGCTGGATATGGTAAAGCAACCTCCTTGCATCTCATCAATCGTGAGCTTTCTTTCACGTGCTTTCGCAGATAAGTCGGATAAATCTTGAGCAATTTCAAGAACGTCTTTCTTTTCGACACCTTTAACTACAGGAACAACTAACCCGTCGGGTGTATCACATGCAAAACCAACATTAAAATAATTCTTATAAATTAGACTCTCACCATCTGCAGCTAAGGAAGTATTGAAAATAGGGTACGCTCTTAGTGCATTTACTGCGGCTTTCATGAGGAAGGCTAAGAGCGTTAATTTGGTACCACGTTTTTCTGCTTCAGCCTGCATCGATTTTCTAAAGGCTTCTAAATCAGTGATGTCTGCATTATCAAATTGAGTAACATGAGGCGCTGACACCCAGTTTCGATGAAGGTTGGATCCTGATATTTTTTTGATTTTTGAAAGTGGCTTCGTCTCGTTCGGACCAAATTTATCAAAATCGATGACGGGCATCGGGCTTGGTGCAAAATTAGCCCCCATATTTTGTGAGCGTGGTTTGCTTAATTCACCCTTAACGTAATTTTGCACATCTTCAATAAGGATTCTATTTTTACGCCCTGAACCGTTAATGAAGGATAAATCAACCCCTAACTCACGGGCAAATCTTCTGACCGAAGGTGAGGCGTGACTTTTTTTACCTGGCTCGGCAACAATACTTTCTGCCACTGGCATCGGTTTATTTTCAGGTTGAATTGTCTGAGGTGGTTCTGGAGCAGGCCGAGAAGGTTCGCTAATAATTTTGTCTTTTACATCATTAGCCGCTTCTTTTTTTGCAGCGGGTTTTGACTCCACCTTCTTTTCGTCGCTAGGAGCGCTTTCAAAAGTGGCGATGGCAATACCTTCTTTCACCTTATCCCCCACGCTGACCCTAATCTCTTTAATGATTCCAGATTCAGTGGCAGGGATATCCATTGAGGCCTTATCCGACTCTAGGGTTATGAGTGGATCATCTTTATTGACTTTATCACCAGGTTTAACCAGGATCTCAATGACGTCAACACTATCAAAATTACCAATATCAGGTATTAAAATTTCACTCATAATTAACTCAATGCAGGATTAACTTTAGAAGGATTAATGTTGTATTTTTTAATCGCTTCGCTCACAATTTTTTTATCAATTTTGCCCTGATCCTTCAATGCTTTTAAGGCGGCAAGGACAACATAGTATCGGTCTACTTCAAAGAATGATCTCAATGCTTCACGGCTATCTGATCTGCCAAACCCATCTGTTCCAAGCGAGGTAAATGAGTTAGGAATAAAGTTAGCAATTTGATCAGAAAATGATTTCATATAATCCGTCGAAGCAATAATCGGAGATTCAGTGTCAGTAATTTGCTCTTGGATAAATGATCGTTGTTCGTCATCAGGGTTTAAGAGATTATGCCTTTCAACATCCAAAGCATTGCGACGAAGCTCAGTAAAGCTGGTCACACTCCAGACATCTGATTCAACACCCCAGTCACTTTCAAGCAACTGTGCTGCTTCAATGACCTCTCTTAAGATGACACCTGAACCCATGAGCTGAACTTTATTTTTCGCCTTGCCAGATGCTTTGCTAAATTGGTACATACCCTTAATGATATGATCTTCCACACCTTTAGGCATGTCAGGGTGGGGGTAGTTTTCATTCATTATTGTGATGTAATAGTACACATCTTCCTGGTTTTCAATCATGCGATATAGGCCATTTTGAACAATCACAGCCAACTCATAAGCAAAGCAAGGATCGTAGGAAACACAATTAGGAATGGTCGCTGATAATAAATGACTGTGACCATCTTCGTGTTGAAGTCCTTCACCATTT
>JAHEGS010000105.1 GCA_024645005.1 Bacteroidota bacterium | reverse complement strand
CTGGTACTCAGACCATCAGATTTATTTGCGTTGACGTATGGTGATTTGTTAGGACTGAGTAAATCAATTATCAATGAAACTACTGCCGAAGAACGCATCATAAGTTTCAAAGAAAAAACAGTTCAAAATATTTTAGAGGGAATTCAAGCATCTAAAAATCAACCATTTGAACGTGTATTGTTTGCATTAGGAATTCGCTATGTTGGGGAGACTGTAGCCAAAAAATTAGCTTTCTATTTTAAAAATATAAATGCTTTGATGGAAGCTGATTTAGAAGAATTAAACTCCGTTCCTGAAATTGGTGAGGTAATAGCTAAAAGCGTAAGATCCTATTTTGCTTTAGATGAAAATAGAGCAGAAATAGAGCAAATGAAACTGCATGGGTTGATTTTCAATGTGAAAGAAAAAGAGTTGTCAAGTAACAAACTTGAAAACTTGAGTTTTGTAGTCAGTGGTGTATTTAGCTTATTTTCAAGGAACGAACTTAAAAAATTGATTGAAGATAATGGGGGAAAAAATGTCAGCTCAATTTCCAAGTCAACAGACTTTTTAGTAGTCGGGGATAATATGGGACCAGCCAAAAAAGAAAAGGCTGAGAAATTAGGCATTAAGATGATAGACGAAAATGAATTTTCATCCATGATTGCAGAGTAATGTATATCTTTGAAGCATTGACAAAAATCCAACGAAATATTGGAAGACGAATTCTTTCTAAAACCACTCAATCAAATAAGTTTGAGCGATTAACAAAGTTTAAGATTGCACGAAAAATTGGCGTTGTATACAACATGCAAGATATGCCCAAAGAGTATCTTCATAAAATCATTCATCACTTCGAATCGGATGGAAAGTCCGTATTTACTTTGGGTTTTGTGAATGAGAAAGACATCAGTGGTTTATTACCTAACTATAAAGAGAGTTACTTTTGTAAAACTGATTTGAACTTTTGGAAAATACCTCAAGGCGATCGTATATCTAAATTTATACATGAAGATTTTGATTTTCTGATTAATTTAGATTTAACAGGGGATAATGAATTGCAAGGGATTTCAACTTTTTCGAAAGCCAAAACACGAATTGGTAAGTATTTTGATGAATATTTGTTTGCTCATGACTTGATGGTTAAAAGTGGTAGTCATGAGGTATACAGCTTATTTATAGATATAATTAGACACATTAAATGAATAAATTTAAGGGACTAGGAGTTGCAATGGTTACTCCATTTAAAGCAGATAAAAGTATCGATTTTGACGGACTCGAAAAATTGACTAATCATCTAATTGATGGAGGTGTTAGGTATCTTGTTGTGATGGGTACAACAGGCGAAAATCCTACCATAAGTTCGAATGAACAAAAAGAAATTTTAGATAAAGTAATTGAGGTTAATGCTAAACGTCTTCCTGTTGTTTTTGGAATTGGAGGTAATAATACGGAAAGTATTTTAAACCGATTGAGTTCGGATGATTTGTCTGGTATTGACGCTATTTTAAGTGTTAGCCCTTATTATAACAAACCTAGCCAGGAAGGGATATTTCAACATTATAAAGCCATCAGTAAGGCTTCTAAGTGGCCCATTATAATGTATAACGTCCCTGGTAGGACAGGCTCATTAGTAACTGCTGAAACAACCCTACGCATAGCAGAATTACCCAATATCATTTGTACTAAAGAAGCAAGTGGTAGTTTGGATGTTTGCATGGATGTAATTCGTCAAGCACCAAGTGATTTTGGAATTATAAGTGGTGATGATAACTATACGCTATCCTACATTGCTGCTGGAATGCAGGGGGTTATATCGGTTATTGGAAATGCATATCCAAAAGAATTTAGTCAAATGGTTAATTATGCTTTAGACGGAGACTATAAAAATGCTCGACATCTTCATTACAAATTACTTCCTCTTATGAAGGCCATATTTATGGATGGCAACCCTGGTGGGGTAAAGTATGTACTCCAAAAACTGGGGATATGCGAAAATCAGTTCAGACTGCCAGTAGTACCGGCAAACAAAGCTACGATGAAAGCTATTGACCAAGCCATGGAAAAGCTTTGATTAAATAGTTGCAATTACCTTCAACTCAATGGCAATTGGCGTGGGTAAACAATTTATTTCAAGCGTAGTTCTGCACGGCTGATTATCTTTAAAATATTCAGCATAAATCTTGTTGTAGATCTTAAAATCATCTTTCATGTTGGTGAGAAATACGGTAACGTCAATGATATTATCCCAACTACTGCCTGAATCTTCCAATATTTGTTTGATATTGTTAAAGACGGATCGACACTGCGTTTCGATGTCATAACTTTCTATGGATCCATCTGCAGCGAGTTCCACTCCAGGAATTTTTTTTGTGCCTCTTTCTCTTGGACCGACTCCACTTAAAAATAGGAGATTGCCAAATTTTCTTGCGTGAGGATATGCACCAACGGGTTCTGGTGCTTTGCTACTATTTAATATTTCTTTTTTCATGGCTTAATAGGTCTTAATCTATTCTGATTTCTATTTGGTCAGTCTTTTTAATAACCTTTTCATTACTTTTTGGTTTTTCGTTCTTAGAATTCAAATTTGATCTTTTGGATTGAATAGGTTGACTTCTCAATTTTAAACGCTGATCTTTAGTAGAATTTTTGGATTTATTTTTCTTTGACTTTTTCTTTACTTGAAAACGTTTAGGTAGTTTGACAGGTCGATAGTTAAGACCTGTTTTAAGTATAAAATAACCTGCAGAATCAGATGATTCATCTTTTTGTGCAGCAACAGCAATGGATGTATTATTGGGGGAAAAGGCCAATGCGTTAATTTTAAATTTATCAAGATTAAATGATTTAATCAATTCTTTGCCTTTTAGGTCGTAAAGAAAAACATGGCCATCTAAACCACCACTTACAAGGTATTTCCCGTGGGGATCAATTGCGATATCAGTGACCGTCCATGTATGATCACTGAATGTAAATATTTCTTTTCCTGATCGAATTTCCCAAATTCTGACGGTTTTATCCTCAGAACTTGTTATGATGTGTTTTCGATCCAGAGTGACTAATATATCGGTGACTTGATCCAAATGACCTCCAAAGCTTTTCATTTTACGTCCCATAATATCATATTGAACAATTTCTGTTCTGTTTTCGTGGGCAATGAAGTAGCTCATTCGGTCGATTGCAACTCCAGCAGCAGAAATAGGTCTTGATGTTTTGATGGGGATAGTTCTCTGATTAACCATGTCGTAAGCAATAAAACGACCATCATCTCCTGCACTAAATAGGGTTCGCATACCTGGACCATATATCAACTTATTAATCTGACTTTGATTGATTGTAAGGGTAGTATCGAGGTTCGCTACAGATAAAAAAGAGTCATTAAAATGATATAGATTTAACTTGCCGTCTTGTCCACCTGCAATCATTCGATAACCGTCCCTACTAAAAGATATCGAGGTGACTGCTCCTCTGTTGTGATGTATTCGCTGAACAACTTCATTGGTACTATCATTCTTTTGAATGATGATGGATTCATCCCAACTTCCCGAGACAAGGTATTTGCCATCCGGGCTATACTCGATTACTGTAATATCGTCATCATGGTGAGATTGATATTCTAATGAATCAATTTGAGCATTTGCGATAAAGGTACTGCAAATGAAAAATGACACAAGGAAATAGAATGATCTCATATGGTAGCAAATTACTCATTTTTTTGTGAATAATGAGTATTTGTAAAATTTTAATTTTTAGCACACTTTTAATTTGAAAATAATCTTTATCAACCCTTTTTTGTTATTTTAAAACAAAGTAGACCTTTGTCAAGAATCAGAATTATAAAAGTGAGTTTTAAAGAATCAATCATGAGGGGGATACCCAATGAGTTACCACCCAAGCGAGAAAGGACTCATTCTTCAAACAGAGCTCCTAAACGAAAAGACATCTTGAGTTTAGCTGAAAAGAAATTAGCTATTCGCAATGCACTTCGGTATTTTCCAGAAGATTGGCATCGAGAATTAGCCTTGGAATTTGCTCAGGAATTGAACGACTATGGTCGCATATACATGTACCGATTTCAACCCGATTATGAAATGTATGCGAGACCCATTTCTGAATATCCTGCAAAAAGCATTCAAGCCGCAGGTATTATGCTTATGATTCAGAACAACCTTGATCCTGCTGTTGCACAACACCCCGATGAGCTTATTACCTATGGAGGGAATGGGGCTGTTTTTCAAAATTGGGCTCAGTATCTATTGACCATGCAATACCTAAGTGAAATGACGGATGACCAGACATTGCATATGTACAGTGGACACCCTATGGGGTTATTCCCTAGTAATGCACTAGCACCCCGAGTTATAGTGACAAATGGGATGATGATACCCAATTACAGTAAGCCAGATGATTGGGAAAGATATAATGCCCTTGGCGTTACTCAATATGGGCAGATGACCGCAGGGAGTTATATGTATATTGGCCCTCAAGGGATTGTTCATGGGACAACAATTACGGTCATGAACGCATTCAGAATGAAACTAGATGCAAATGATACACCTGCAGGAAAGATATTTCTTACTGCAGGACTTGGTGGAATGAGTGGTGCTCAACCCAAAGCGGGTAATATTGTGGGCTGTATCACCATATGTGCAGAGGTAAATTCGAATGCTGCTCACAAAAGACATAGTCAAGGTTGGGTGGATGAATTGATTGATAATCTAGATGATTTGGTTTCACGAGTAACTCTAGCTCAATCTCAAGAGGAAGTAGTTAGTATAGCATATGTAGGTAACGTGGTGGATATATGGGAACGGTTTGCTAAGGATGAGATCTTTATTCATGTTGGAAGCGACCAAACCTCACTTCACAATCCATTTGCTGGAGGATATTATCCAGTTGGATTATCATTTGAGGAGAGTAATCAAATGATGGCTGAGGATCCCCAAAAATTTAAGGAATTGGTGTATGCATCATTGCGAAGACACGCAGCAGCAGTGGATGCCCATACACGTGAAGGAACTTATTTCTTTGATTATGGTAATGCGTTTTTGCTAGAAAGCAGTAGAGCAGGTGCAGATATATTAGCACAGAATGGCATCGATTTTAAGTACCCTAGTTATGTTCAAGATATTTTAGGTCCGATGTGTTTTGATTATGGATTTGGACCATTCCGTTGGGTTTGTGCTAGCGGTTTAGATGAGGATTTAGCAAAGACAGATGAGATAGCTGCTCGGGTTATGCGAGAAATTATGTCTGATTCTCCAATAGAAATCCAACAACAAATGGGGGATAATATCAAGTGGATTAATGAGGCTAATCAAAATAAAATGGTGGTTGGATCAAAAGCACGAATCTTATATGCTGATAGCGAGGGTCGAATTAAAATAGCAGAGGCATTTAACCAGGCTGTTGCAAGCGGTGAGATCAGGGGTCCAGTAATACTAGGACGAGATCATCATGATGTCAGTGGAACCGATTCCCCTTATAGAGAAACAAGCAATATTTA
>JAHEGS010000102.1 GCA_024645005.1 Bacteroidota bacterium | reverse complement strand
GGTCTAAATCCAGATGAGCAAAATGTTGCTCCTTGCTGGACTGATAACAGTGAAAATTTTTCAGCTTGGTACTCATTTGAAGGGGTTAATGGATTTACGACAATAAAACCTACAGATTGTAATGGAGTGAGTTTTTTTGGAGGGAATATGATTCAAATGGCCCTTTATGAAGGAGATTGTTCATCAGACTTAAAATTAGTTGGTTGTAATGATGGAGCTACGGGTTGGCCAAATACATGGGCCAATTTATCATTTAGTCCAGATCCATCAAAAAAATACCTATTAAGAGTTGATAGTAGAGAATTTTATTTTCAAGGTATGACTTTTTATCCTGAAGGTTCCTATTGTATATCTGCAAGCACCACTGGTGGGCTTCAAGAGACTTTCAGTTCAAAATTTAATCTAAACTTAATTACGAAAGGAAGCACTAAGATTGTCCAATGGGATGAATCACATGGTGAGGTTAATTTGCAACTACTTGATGCAATTGGCAGAACTATTTGGTCCTCATTTAATATTCAAGCAAATTCATCTCAATTGCCTGCACTAATACCTGGGAATTATATACTCAGTGCTTATGACAAAAATGGAAACCGAGGCAAGGTATTGGTTCCGATTAACTAATTTTTGAAACGAACTACTAATTTAAACAAGGAATAGGAAACTATTCCTTGTTTTGTTTATGTGTTGTTTTTGAGATAAATACTTAATTATCCACGAAATGGATAAAAAACCTTAGTCTAAATAAATCCTGTAGCCCAATTCAAGCCGATGAAATTGGCCATTTTCAAAATCAGTATTTAGTTGCTTTCTTTTGTCACCAAAACGGAATAAGCTTAGCCCAAAATCAATCTTATCTTCATTTTCATAAATACGAAACGAACGTCCAAGAGATAGCCCTGATATAGCTCTTATGATTATCCCCTTGATTGGTTCGTAACTGAGATGAGCTCCCACTTCGTTTGATAAATGGTGCATGTACAGAGTACCTTGTGATACAGGTAAGTTAGAGCTATTCAAATTATACGATTTGACTGTGGCTCTCCAGTTTATCCCTGTTGTTACCTTGGGTGATATGTTATAATTAATCTTGGCATAAGAGGGGATAATGATATCCATTTCCCAGTTGTTTTTTTGATAATAAAACCCAAAGAGAGGAACCAAGAAAGGACCAAATAAATCCCCATTCATATATGCTCCGAACTTGTATGTTAGAAATTCATTTCTTTTCTTTTTGACCAAACCTAATGCTCCTAATTGAAAATCTGAACGACTTACTTCTTCATTAAAACTCGAGGCTAATTTGGGCAACAATATGTAGGTAGCACTCCACTTATCTGAATAGACGATGTTCATTCCTGCTTTTACTATGACTGATGAAACGGGCACTGACGGAGTATTTCCCCAAAATCGTGTATCAATTTGGTCGAAAACAATTCCAGAAATTAATGCATTTTTATTTTTTAATTGAATAGGAATAGTGAGGTTGATATGAGTCTTTGCTACTCTTGAAGTGTTTGAGTCTGTTGAGATAGATTGACCTTTAAAGTTATTTTGTGGGGTGTTAGTATATTCAGTATGAACGAGATCAATATAATTCTGAGCATAACCACTCAAGAATGTCATCATACTACATAAGAAAAATTTAAATTTCATTTTTGCAAGTATAGTGCGTTTTTGATTGCAGTGAATTTTTATAAATTGATTCAATCTAAATTATTTTTAGTGTGTTATTTCAATTCGAGTTTGAATTAATTTATGAATGATTCCATTCTCAAAAGTTGAATCATCGATACAAGTCTCAAATATCCCTGCAAATTTGTATAACCTAAACCCTAAATTGTCAATACTTCGTGGGAATGTGATTCTTTTTACATTATTTGATATGACACTATTGAACCAAGATTCATACTTGTCTTTATCCTTGCATTTTTCGGTTATTGTTTTGCCGTCACTACTGATTTTATTATCCCATTCATCATTTTCATAGAACTTAGGAAACCAAAGATTGTGATTGGGGTAAATTTTACTTTTAAACCAAGCTTGTTGAACAGATTTATAGTTTTGACCCAAGCAATTACAAGCGTCTACAATCCTTCTAAATGATGGATTTTCGTTAACGTCCAAGTATCCTTTCTCTTGGAAATAGAGAGGATTAAATTCTTTTTCTAAGTCCCATGGTTCCCATTCATCATTTCTTTCTTTGATTTCAATATTTTTTTTAATTCGCTCTACCAGAGATTCTACTTGGTTATCAATTTTGGTTAAATCTTCTGTTATTTTTATTCGATGAATTTCATGATTTGTGGCTTGAATAATGTCTGATTCTCTATTTATATCTAATTTTTTTTGTTTTTTATGGAAAGGTTCATCGATTTCAATGTGTAATTGTAATTGTGGGAAATACATGTCAGTTAATGCATGCCCATCTGGTCTATTGACATACTGTTGGGTCATAAACTTTAGATCATTACGATTTAGTCTGTGGTAGATTCGAGTTACTACATAATTCTCATAGTTTTTTTTATTAGTCTTGGCGATTTGACGGATTATATATTCTCTTTTTGTCATTTTTGGTAATCTAAATTTGAATAGCTTCAAAATTTTAAGCTAAAATAGAGATTTAAAGGTAAAAACTTAGTTTTTACAATGGACTCCAGTATTTAGTTAAAAAGAAGATAGTTTGTTTGAATCCATCATTATGATATTGATCATTTTTTAAATTTTACCTTTAAAAATAAGTTCTATTTTTAGTAAATTTGTACATCATGAATCATCAGGAAATATTAAACAGACTTCAAGAAGGTAACAGTCGATTTGTAGCAGATAAACTAGAAGGCAAACTTCAGGATAGTTCACGCAGAGATGTATTGACTCAAGGGCAACAACCTCATACAATTGTGTTAAGTTGTGCAGATAGTAGGGTAGTTCCAGAATTGGCTTTTGACGCAGGACTTGGAGAACTATTTGTACTCAGAGTGGCAGGTAATGTAGCAAATACCTCTACCATTGCAAGTATTGAATATGCGGTAGCTCATTGTGGAAGCACAGTAATAGTTGTTTTAGGACATCAAAGTTGCGGAGCGGTTACAGCGGCAATAGCTGGAGGCGATAATGGACATAACCTAAATCATCTTCTGGCTCATGTAGCACCAGCTATAGCAAGTTCACCAGACGGTTCCAGTGTAAATGATGTAGTCAAGGTGAATGCACATAAGAATGTAGAGGCTCTATCTTCTCGTTCAACTATTATTGGTGATGCGGTTGCCTCCGGTGCCGTCAAAATAGTGCCAGCGTACTACAACCTTGATTCTGGTATAGTAGATTTCTTATAATCAGGATTTAACTGAAATCGTTCAAGGGAATTTACTAAGGGATATATTTATAGAAATTTATTTATTTCTTTCATTAATATCCTTTGGGAATCGACTAAAATTACCCATGCCATCCATATCTGTCGGGTCAGATAAATTGGCATAATTATTTGTTTCTTCTTGTTTTCTGTTTCCGTAACGAATACTCCATACCATAAAACAGCAGTATGCAAGAAATAGGATAAAACCTACAATATACATTATGATATTCATGATCTTCTCCTTTGTCTAATTGCTATTGCGAATAATAATATAGTTCCTGGCCAATGAGCTGAATATTGTGCCTCTTCGGTCTTGCCTGCTAAGCCCAAACTAACGGAATAAACTAAGCATATAAATGCTATGATAATGGGGTACCATTTTGCTAAAAAATCTTTTGTTTGTGACATAATTAATGTAGTTAAATTTTGATGTGTCTTTAACCGAATATAAGCAATTTGATTTAATTATTAGGAATTTAAATGTTGAGTTGCTCCTCTGTCTAACCAATATTTACAATTATGCTCAATAACATAATGAGGGTTAAAACGTTTATGGTTTAGAGTATTAAAACGAGTAATTTATGCTTAAAATAGCCTTTGATCAGTCTTATATTTATCCATTGCAGATAGGACATCGATTTCCAATGGAGAAATATGAACTTATTCCAGAGCAGCTTTTGAGAAGAAATATTTGTAGTGAACGTAATTTTTTTAAACCAACTCAGATTTCAAAGCATGATATCATGTATACCCATGATGAACGTTATTATGAAAATTTAGTTAATTTATCTTTGGGTAAACTTGAGCAAAGAATGATAGGGTTCCCATTGACAGATTCTCTAATACAGAGAGAACATACCATTGCTCAAGGGACTATTCAAAATTCACTTTATGCACTTAAGTATGGCATTTCAATGAATATAGCTGGAGGAACTCATCATGCATACAGAAGCAAGCCAGGAGCATTTTGTATGCTTAATGATCAAGCAATAGCCGCCAATTATTTAATCACGAATAAGCTTGCCAAAAAGGTCATGATTATTGATTTAGACGTACATCAGGGTGATGGAACAGCTTCTATTTTTGAGAATAATCCTTATGTGTTCACAATTTCATTTCATGGAGAAAAGAACTACCCATTTAGAAAACAAAAAAGTGACTTTGACTTAGGTTTTGAGGATAATACTTTAGATGATGCTTATCTGAAAGTATTGACCAATACAATTCCCAAATTGGTAGATTCATTTGAACCTGATTTTATATTTTATTTAGCGGGGGTAGATGTTTTAAAAAATGATAAACTTGGTAGACTAGGAATGTCAATTGAAGGGTGTAAAAAAAGGGATCGTTTTATAATGGGATTTTGTCATAAAAATAGTTTGCCTGTGCAAGTGAGTATGGGCGGAGGGTATTCAATTTATTTAAAAGAAATCATTGATGCTCACACAAACACGTTTGAGTTGGCACAGGAATTTTTTTTTTAAATGCTTATCAAAATAATTTTCTCAGATCATTAGACAGATATTTAGAATTATATCTTCAGAGAGTGTCAGATGCAGAAAACGATAAAATTGCTAGAAGTGCCGAAAAAGCTGAAAAAAGAGCATTTTCAGGCATATTGATGTTAGCAGGCTTTGCACTTATTTTACTTATTGGTATTATCTTACTATTATTTTCTATACAGAATATTTTAAAGAAGAATATTGATAAATAGAAAAGAATCTTGAAGTAATCTAAAATGTAAATAGCTGATTTCGAATGAATTAGAAAATATTCGAAAATAAATGGTGGAGATGCCGGGAGTCGAACCCGGGTCCGAATTGGAATAGAGTTGCGTTTTCTACACGTTTATTGCTGCTTGGTTTTCGAGGTTCATCAGGTGTAGCAAAAACCCAATTAACCCTTATTCTACACGATAAATTTTAGCTTGGTAGAAATGGGCTAAAATTATCTCAGTTTGTCGACTGCTTGAACTCCCTCGCAACCGAGACCAAGCTCGGGCAAGCAGATGGCGTTTGCTTAACCTCTTAGGTTAGGCAGCCATAGCGAAGTTATAATCGCCTGTTATGATTTGAAAGTCGAGATTTAAGAGCCGCACTCTCAACGCTCTACGTGCTTACACATCTATTGGCCAACCCGTCAAAAGCCAGAACACCCCCATATGGTTTGTTG
>JAHEGS010000095.1 GCA_024645005.1 Bacteroidota bacterium | reverse complement strand
AATATCAATTAAATAACATTCATAAATCAACATTGTTTAACGGAGAAAATATAGTGTATCTATTGTCCTTTTGAATAGTGTATTTAAAAAATAAAGAACCCTTTTTTTATTAGAAATTAATTAAGTAGGTATTATGATATAAATCTTATCTTTGCGGGCTTTAATAAAAAATTGCAAAAACAAATAGAAAAATAATCTTATGGGATCAATGATGATTTACATGCCAATAGCAATGGCAGTTCTAGGACTTCTTTACATGACTTACAAAAAACAGTGGGTGATGAAGCAGGATGCAGGTGATGGAAAAATGAAGGAAATTGCAGATTACATCTATGAAGGTGCATTAGCATTTCTAAAAGCAGAATACAGACTACTCGCATATTTTGTTATAGGTGCGAGTGTTGTACTTGCTGGTATTGCCTACTTTGTTCCAACCACTGACTATTTAATCATTCCTGCATTTGTTATTGGTGCTGTTTTTTCAGCACTAGCTGGTAACATGGGAATGAAAATAGCTACCAAAACAAATGTTAGAACAACACAAGCTGCTAAAAGCAGTTTACCAAATGCTTTGAACATCTCTTTTGGTGGCGGTACAGTAATGGGATTAGGTGTTGCTGGACTAGCTGTTCTAGGTCTTACTTTATTGTTCATTCTTTTCTTCAACCTATTTATGGGTGGTGTTTGGACATCTACCACAGACATGACTGTAGTGCTTGAAACACTTGCTGGATTCTCATTAGGAGCTGAATCAATTGCATTATTCGCTAGAGTTGGTGGAGGTATTTATACCAAAGCAGCCGATGTTGGAGCTGACCTTGTTGGAAAGGTAGAAGCAGGTATTCCAGAAGATGATCCACGAAATCCTGCAACTATTGCCGATAACGTAGGTGACAACGTAGGTGATGTTGCTGGAATGGGTGCTGACTTATTTGGTTCTTATGTTGCTACTGTACTTGCTGCTATGGTGCTCGGTAATTATGTGATCAATGATATGGGCGGAGCTATTTCAGATATATTTGGTGGAATTGGCCCTATTCTTCTTCCAGTAGCTATTGCTGGAGCTGGGATTATTATCTCGATTATTGGAACATTCCTCGTTAAAATATCAAATAATGATGCCAAAGAAGCTGATGTACAAAAAGCATTGAATATTGGTAACTGGACTTCAATATTTTTAGTGTTGGTTGCATGCTATGGTCTTGTAACCTGGATGCTACCTGACACCATGCAAATGAACTACTTTGGAGAAGGACTAAAATCAATCAGTTCTACTCGTGTTTTCTTTGCAACGGTAGTTGGACTTATTGTTGGAGCTGCAATTTCTTCATTCACTGAATATTACACAGGTTTAGGTAAAAAACCAATCTTAAAGATTGTACAACAATCAAGCACTGGAGCTGGTACAAATATTATTGCGGGTCTAGCTACAGGGATGATATCAACTTTCTCATCCGTACTATTATTTGCTGCCGCTATTTGGGCATCATACGCATTCGCAGGATTCTATGGCGTTGCACTTGCAGCATCTGCTATGATGGCTACTACTGCAATGCAATTAGCTATTGACGCTTTTGGTCCAATTGCTGATAATGCTGGTGGTATTGCTGAAATGAGCGAACAAGAACCTATTGTTAGAGAAAGAACCGATATTTTAGATTC
This sequence comes from Bacteroidota bacterium, assembly GCA_024645005.1. Lineage (GTDB taxonomy): Bacteria > Bacteroidota > Bacteroidia > NS11-12g > UBA9320 > UBA9320. Next base: position 3,918 of record JAHEGS010000095.1, on the reverse strand, counting down.
TGTTGGAAATACAACAGCGGCAACTGGTAAAGGATTTGCTATTGCTTCTGCTGCTCTCACATCTTTAGCCCTATTTGCTGCTTATGTAACTTTTACAGGCATTGATGGTATTAATATCTTCAAAGCTCCTGTTTTAGCAATGCTTTTTGTAGGTGCTATGATTCCAGTAGTGTTCTCAGCACTTGCAATGAATGCCGTTGGTAAAGCCGCTATGGAAATGGTTGAGGAAGTAAGAAGACAATTCAGAGATATTGCAGGTATTATGGAAGGTACTGGAAAACCAGATTACGGTAAATGTGTCGATATCTCAACTAAAGCATCGCTCAAAGAAATGATGCTCCCAGGGATCTTAACCATTGGATTTCCAATTGCCGTTGTAATAATTGGTAAACTTGTCTACCCTGAAAACAATCAACTCGTTGCAGAAATGCTTGGAGGATATATGGCTGGAGTAACTGTAAGTGGAGTACTTTGGGCTATCTTCCAAAACAATGCCGGAGGAGCTTGGGATAATGCAAAAAAATCATTTGAAGCAGGTGTTGAAATTAATGGAGAGATGACTTATAAAGGTTCTGATGCTCACAAAGCTGCCGTAACTGGTGATACTGTTGGTGATCCTTTTAAAGATACTTCTGGACCATCAATGAATATCCTGATTAAACTAACTTGTTTAATAGGTTTAATCATTGCTCCAATTCTTGGCGGTCATCTCGGTGAATCACACGAAGAAGCTACTCAGGAAACTTCAATTCAATCCAAGAAAAAATCCTGTTGCAGTGAAAAAAATGCAACAGTTGCATATACCGACGTTGTAAAATAAAAAATGTTACACAGGCTAAACTCTATTTCTTCTAAAGTTCACTCATTGAAACTTTCAATGATTAAGTATTTGACCTGTGTCTTTTTTCTAATTTCTTCTACAGCATTTAAAAACAAAACTATTCCCATATTTGGTCATGGTTTTAAAGATAAGGATGGAAAAGAGTTAATCACCATCAAATCGGAAGAATTCAAATCGTTTACTAGAAATGTTTATCAGAACATTTCGTATGAACCCAATCAAGACACCATTCCATTTGAGCCATTTGCTTTGGCTATGAGGGGTTTTATGCACCTAAAACATACTCAGGAACTAACAGACACCCAATTCATTACAATCATTGATTTTTCAAAATATTGCAATAAAAAAAGATTATGGGTTTTAGACTTAGTTCATCAAAAAGTAAAAATCAACGAATGGGTTGCTCATGGCAAAAGAAGCGGTAATGATTATGCTACCACATTTAGCAATCGTTATAATAGCCAAAAAAGCTCACTCGGTTTTTACGTAACTGGTGGCACATACTGGGGCCGAAACAAGTTCTCACTCAAATTACACGGACTCGAAAAAAGCTATAACTCCAATGCATTCTCTCGTGGGATTGTAATACATGGAGCAAACTATATCTCAAACAACATTGTCAAACGCAATGAACGAATAGGCAGAAGCTTTGGATGTCCTGCTGTTTCGAAATCTTCCAACAAGAAAATAATCAACACAATTAAAGGTGGAAGTTGCCTTTTTATCTACCATCCAACCTCCTACTATCTGAACAATTCAAAAATTCTTAACACAGATCTTTACCTTACCATTGATGACTTAGTAACATAATTTTTTAAATTTGTTAGTCATGAGTAGGGTCAATCATTTAAAAACAGTCTGTTTTGTCCTCATCTCCTTTGCTTTTTTTGCTTGTAAAAAACAACCTATCGTCGATGAAACAGAGGATACTAAAATCATACTTACTCGTGACTCTCTTGCACTCTATATAGAAAACCAGTTTGAAAACTCCATTAAAATAGTTTGTGATGACTATCTTATCTTTAAGGATACCCTAAAGCATATTTATGCTCAAAGAGATAATCAATCATTGTGGTGGGATGCATTAAGAGGAGATAGCTCAAGTTGGGCTAACATTGAAAACACATTCATGCATAGTGAAAGACATGGAATGAAAACCCATTACTATTTCTTACCCTTGGTGGATTATTACCGCAAACAAATCGATTCATTAAAATCAAGTAAAGAATCCTATGAACTTTTGGCTTCTTGTGAGTTGATTATTTCTAACTCCTTTCTCCGAATTTACGAGGATATTGCTAACGGGCGAACCAGACCAAAAGACGTTTTTGGAAAACTTTACGTACTACCTCTTAACAATATAAAAAAGCTCAACTACTCCTCCTTTCTTCAAAAAAGGAATAAAATACCGACACTAGAAAAGCTCCATGAGGACGACACTACATACCAAGAGCTTCTTAAGATTCTTCATAATGAACAAGACAAAATTAAAAAATTAAGAACGACTAAAATTGATTTCTCTGCTTACCCAAAAATTGAAAAAGGCGATAGTTTTCCAATCATTGCAGATGTAATTCAAAAGCTCAAAGAAAAGAACCTTCCAGATAGTAGCATTCAACATCTTAAAGACACACAAGTTTACACCAATGAACTTGTAGATCAAATTCGAAAAATACAAGAAAAATATAGTCTAACACCTGACGGGATAATGGGTTACAAAACCTACCAAATTATCAATTCAACTCCCACAGATTATATCCAGCAAATACGAGCAAATTTAGAACGTCAACGATGGTTCAACATACCCAACAAGCGTCCATTTGTCTACATCAACTTGCCTGAGTATATCATCGATTTAAATTGGAAAGACAGTACTTCATCATTCAAAGTGTGTATTGGCAAAAACCTCCCTGATAATTACGAGGCACTTGTTCAAAACTACACTGATAGTGGCATGGTTCACCGAATTCCTAAAAATATGGAAACACCACAAATTGCCAGTCATATTACCAATTTAATCATCAATCCTACTTGGACGATTCCCTTTAGCATCATTCGAAATGAAATGTGGGGTAAATTGGTAAGAGACCCTGGGCATTTAAGTAGAACTGGACACAAAGTATACCTTGGAGATTCTGCTATTAATAGCGATAGCATTGATTGGAGCAAGATTAATAGAATGAAAATTCCTTATCAAATTGTTCAAGACCCAGGACCCAAAAATGCATTGGGTACTGTGAAATTCATGTTTCATAATCCATTTAGTATTTATCTTCATGATACTCCGAATAAAAGAGCTTTCAAAAGAACCCAACGTGCGGTAAGTCATGGTTGTGTTCGATTAGAAAAACCTATTTTATTTGGTGAGTTTATGATGCAAAACAGCAAAAAGTATGACGCTGATGATTTTAGAATCATGATGGGTCTAGCTCCTTTGGATAAAAGACGATTGAAAGAATACGACCCAAAAGATACTACCGCACTCATACAACCACTTGAAGAGACCACTAGACTATGGCTTCAAAAGCCGATGCCATTATATTTTGATTATCGAACAGTCTATTTTGACCGAAAATGGAACGCACACCAATGTTATGACATCTATGATGAAAACAAACATATTCTCAAGGCAATGGAAAAATTGGGGTATTAATTTAAAAAATCACCAATAATCATCCCAAAAGATACTGATCTTAAATTAGGGTCATTTGAGGGTTATATCTATTACTTATACGATGCTTTTGAAAAAAAGTTACACAACATTATAAAAAATAATACACTGTTTTATTTAAAAGATATTTTCTCATGCTTTAGACATAAGATTACCTTTGCTCAATGAGTGAATGGTTTAAGACTTGGTTTGATTGTGAATATTATCACTTGCTTTATAAAGATCGGGATCAGACCGAAGCAGAGAATTTTGTCAAAAAAATATATCAATACCTCAGCCCCTCACCCAATCAGACCATGCTTGATTTAGCATGTGGTAAAGGTCGACACAGTATCCATCTTAACAGAATGGGTGCCCTAGTAGAAGGATGCGACTATTCAGAAAACAGCATCCGACATGCAAAGCA
>JAHEGS010000005.1 GCA_024645005.1 Bacteroidota bacterium | reverse complement strand
AGCCTAAAAGGCACCAACAACAGAACTTATAATAATTACACATTTGCTGATAGGACAGCATTAGTAATCGTTATCACTTGTAATCATTGCCCATACGCTAGGGCATATTGGAGTAGGCTAATCAAGTTATATAATAAATTTGAAGAAGATAACCTTGGAATTTTAGCTATTAATGCGAATGATGCTGAAGCATATCCTGCTGATTCATTTAGTGCAATGAAAGACCTCCATAAACAATTAAAACTCCCTTTTCCATACTTACACGATGAAACTCAAAAAGTTACTAAAAAATTGAAAGCCACACGTACTCCTGAGGTTTTTGTATACAACAGTAAACGAAAACTAGTCTACAAAGGGGCTATAGATGATAATTGGGAAAATGAAGAAATGGTAACACGTGTTTTCTTAGAAGATGCTATTGAATATACATTAGATGGCATGGAACCTGATTACGCTGAAATACCTGCTGTAGGCTGCAGTGTAAAATGGAAAAAGTAATATCCGATGGATTCGCTCAAAGGTAAAAATATCGTAATTACAGGGGCTTCATCAGGAATTGGAAAAGCTTTATCAATAGAAGCATCCAAGTGTGGTGCCAATTTAGTTTTAGCTTCCAGACAAATAGAAAAACTCCAAGAGATAAAATCAGAAATATCAACCCCTACGTCAACGATATTTTGTGTTCAGACTGATATAACAAATCAACAGGAATGTGAAAGTTTGATTCGGCTAGCTAATGAAAAACTAGGAAGTATTGATGTCCTTATTAATAATGCTGGTATATCTATGAGAGCAGCATTTGATGAAGTTGATACAAGTGTACTGGAGGAGGTAATGAAAGTAAACTTTTGGGGCACAGTCTATTGCTCAAGAGCAGCTATATCATCACTATTAAAAAGTAAAGGAAGTTTGGTAGCAGTTTCATCTGTTACTGGCTTCAAAGGGCTACCTGGCAGAACAGGGTATGCATCTTCAAAGTTTGCCATTAATGGTCTTTTTGAGAGTATCCGAATGGAATATATGAATCGAGGATTACATACACTGATTGCTTGTCCTGGATTTACCGCTAGCGAGATTCGATATAATGCTCTAACATCTGACGGTTCTAAACAAGAAAATAGTCCAGGTAATGAATCCAAAATGGATAAAGCATCGGATGTGGCACTCGATATATTACAAGCCATAAGAGATCGAAAAGATTTTATGCTCACCAATAAACAGGGTAAAATCATCTATTGGGTTAACAAATTTTTTCCTCGCTTTTTAGAAAAAAGAATACATAAATCCATCGCAAAGGAACCCAACTCTCCAATAAAAAATTAATGGAAATTTTAACAAAACTGGTCAAACAAACAGAAGAGGCACTCAACCAACTATATGGTCTGGATGAAATTGATATCAGTTTCGAGCAAACCAACTCAAAATTTAATGGTGACCTCACGCTAGTAGTATTCCCGTTTTTAAAATTCAGCAAAAAAAGACCTGAAGATACTGCCGAAGAAATCGGCAACTACATTTCCAATCAATTAAATGAAATCAAAGCATTTAATGTAGTTAAAGGTTTCTTAAACATTGAATTTAGTGATGAACATTGGCTGAATGCATTAAAAAATCGTTTTGATGAAGGAATCCAAGTCCCTAAAATTGGTGATAACAAAAAAATAGTTGTAGAATACTCCTCTCCTAACACCAATAAACCTCTTCACCTTGGGCATGTCAGAAACAATGTATTGGGATATTCAATTTGTCAAATTTTTGATTCAGTTGGTTACGAAGTTGTAAAAAACAATTTGGTTAATGACCGAGGTATTCACATTTGTAAGAGTATGATTGCTTATCAAAAATGGGGAAATAATGAAACACCTGAATCTTCTGGTCTTAAGGGGGATCATCTCATTGGAAAATACTATGTAAAATTTGACCAGAATTATCAAAAAGAAATTCAGGAATTAGTTTCTAGTGGAATCGATAAAGAGGAAGCAAAAGAGAAATCCTCACTCATTGTTGAAACCCGAGATATGCTCCAAAAATGGGAGAACGGTGATTCAAGAACCGTTACTCTATGGAAGCAAATGAACAACTGGGTATATGAAGGGTTTGAGGAGACATACAACAGACTTGGTGTTAACTTCGATAAAATATACTATGAATCAGACACCTATCTGCTCGGTAAGGAAATTGTCCAAGAAGGTTTAAAATCAAATGTCTTTTTCAAAAAAGAGGATGGGAGTATATGGATAGATCTCACACCTGAGGGATTAGACGAAAAAATTGTCCAACGATCTGATGGTACATCAGTATACATTACCCAAGATATAGGTACTGCCGACTTAAAATATGATGAATTTAAAATGGATAATTTCGTCTATGTTGTTGGAAATGAACAAGACTACCATTTTAAGGTTCTTCAACTTATCCTAAAACGATTAGGAAAATCTTATGCCGATGGACTATATCACTTAAGTTATGGTATGGTTGACCTACCTGAAGGAAAAATGAAAAGTCGTGAGGGAACTGTGGTTGATGCTGATGAGTTAATGGATGAAGTCGTAGCAACTGCAAAAAAACAAACGGAAGAGTTGGGCAAAACCGATGGTATGAGCTCAAAAGAACTCAAAGAATTATACGAAGTTCTTGGTATAGGTGCACTCAAATATTATTTACTTAAAGTTGATGCAAAAAAAAGAATGATGTACGACCCTAAAGAATCCATTGATTTTCAAGGCAATACTGCACCATTCATCCAATATACATATACGCGAATAGCATCACTACTTAGAGCGGCTGAAAAAGTTGATTTCAAATTGCCTAAAGAGTTAAATCCTGTAGAAAAAGATTTGATCAAATTAATTAGTAACTACCCTAATGTAATTACATCAGCTGCTAACAATTACAATCCATCTGAGGTATCCAATGCCGTGTACGAACTTGCTAAGACATTCAATAAGTTTTATCATGAGCATACTATACTTGGTGAGCAAGATCATAACACACGAAGCTTTCGAATAACGCTTTCGAATATGGTTGGAGAAACCATTAAACATGGATTCAACTTACTAGGGATACAAGTTCCGGACAGGATGTAAATGACCTAACTTCTACTTAATCTTCAGACTATAACCGACTTTGAAAGTTCTTTGTAGTTGACGTTGAGAAAAAATCTGATCCTCAGCATTAAATCCTCTATATACTTGAACTGGAATATCATTCAGGATATTTGTTACAGCAAAAGAAACTTGTGATCTTTTTACTTTTCCAAGCGAGTATGATGACTTGAAATTTAAACTATGAAAAGACTCCGTATAAACATCTGGCAAACGTCCAATTCCTACAATCGATAATTTAGGCCCTTGAACATTATAAGAGAAATTAGCAATAAAACCAGATTCTCTATTATCATAATTCATCCCTACGTTAATGATATAGGGAGCTTGTCCCTGCATCTCTCTCTTGTCATCAAGCGTTTGTCCTTCTCGCAATTCATTCATTTTGCCAATTCTCTCATTAGGGGTTATTTCTACTTGTGATAGTATGTAAGAAAAATTACTAGCTAACGAAAGTTTATCAGACAAGAAAGAAAGCGACTTTCTGATTTCTAACTCTGCACCGTATATATCTGCACTCACTGCGTTTCTAGGAGTATAGTTGGTTGGTGTCTCTGATTTATAAACAACGATCTCAATTGGATTATTAAAATGTTTGTAGAATCCACTTATAGAAATTAATTCTCCTCTTTTCATGAATTTTTCAAAACGTAAATCAAGATTGGTTATTTCAGTCTGCTCCAAATCTAAATTACCAATGAATGTTCTACCCGAGATTGGATCGTAGATCTGTGCTAGCGATTTTTCTTTAAATGATGGTCTAGCAATCGTTTGCGATGCAGCTATCCTAACATTGACATCTGATGTCGCTCTGTAAACAAAACTAGCAGATGGTAAAATATTCATTTCATCCAAAACTTTGTAGTTTAAATATGCTTCATTATTGGTATTCTCTCCCGTATAAAACATATCACTTTTTTCTACCCGAAATCCGTAAATAGCTGTTGTTCTTGCACCTATTGGCAACTCATTCATAGCATAAGCACCCATAACATTCATTGAGGATACAAACTCATTTGACTTGATGGGTTCTCCAAAAACTGCATATCCTCGATCTGATTCAGCATCGTAAAGATATTCGTTAAATATCTGATTAGGATCACCATTCAAATTAAAGCTACCAATCGGTTGGAATACATATTGTAAAACTCCAAAATCACGATGCTTATAATTGTGAGCTATTCCAAATTTCAACTTAGAAACTTTGCTATTTCCTAAGAAAATTTTTCGTTCTGCATCAAACTTACTATTGATATTCTTCTCACTTAGATTTCGATAAAGTCTTTTAATTTCTGAGCCAGCACCTACATTAAATTTATAACCATCCTCGCCAACAGAGAGGGCTGTTATCTTCATATCTGGTTCATTATTTGTTGAAATCGATGGAGATAGTTTAGTTATAAATTTCCAAGCTGAATCTTTCTTGAACTCATGCTTAAAGAACAAATTAGTCAGTGTTCGCTGATTGTAGTATAAAATTGTTCTATCTAATGTAGCTCCAGCATCACCAAAAGGATTTGCAACATTCTCATAGAATAATTTAGATGATTTCTTCACCCCATTTCTTGTGTGAAAAATAGATGTACTGAAACTATGCTTACCTGCTTTAATTGAACCATTGGCAAGTGTACTCCACAACACTTCATTTTCACCTACACTACCATTATTCTTTTCAGCTAGGGTTAGCTCATTCACTGATTTATCTTCATTTCTCAAATACGTTTGAAAAATCACATTATCGTAATAATTAAAAGTATTACTGTAACCTGTTGCTACATTAAACCCATAGGTCTTATTTTTTTTATTATACTGATTTCCGTAGTCCAACGAAAAAGAGGTGTTTAACATACTTGTTTGAGTCATCACGTCCATTTTTTTACTGAAGGCATTCGCATTGCTCTCTGCTCGTTGAGCACCTCCGCCTGATTGCGTATACTCAGACTTTGGTATAACCTTAGGTTCAGAAAAAGGAAGGTTTCTAGATGATTTCCCAAATGCTAATAAATCGGCATTTGTGGATTCATGACTCAAATAATTTGAATTCAAATTCATTGCTGGATTAAAGCCAAGACTTAGTGAAATACTCATAGCCTCTTTAGACTGAAAGTCTTTGGTTTGAATATCTACCCAACCACCTGTAAAATCTCCTGCTAAATTTGGTGTAAAACTTTTCAGTATTACAATATTGTCAATCAAATTTGTTGGGAAAATATCCATTTGCACCGTATTCCTATCCGGATCTAGTCCAGGTATTTCCATACCGTTAAGAACAGTCTTGGTATATCGATCACCTAACCCCCTAATAAACAAATATTTACCTCCATCAACACTAACACCAGTAACCCTACTAGCTGCACTGGCTGCATCTCCATCTCCAGCTTTTTTGAAAGCTTGAGCAGAGACCCCATCCATTAAATTAACGGATTTTTTCTGAGCAACAATCAGTGCATTTTCGGAGTTCGTTGCTTTTTTAACACGAATAGTTACACCGCCTTTTACTGCATCTTGAGCTTGAACACCAATTTTGATAATCCCTAAATCAACAACTTCTCCCTCGACAAGATTAACATTAGATATGATTTTAGTATCATAACCCATTAGTTTGATTTGAATGTCATGAGACCCTACCAGAAAACTTGCAGTAAAATTCCCTTCTGTATCAGAATATCCCCCGCCATTTGATGTTGGTGATGTAATCGTAGCACTTACAAGTGGTTCACCATTTGAAATATCTAAAATATTGCCTGTAACTTCAGCTCTTTGTGCTTTAAGAGATAAAGAAAAAGATAGTAAAATGAATATAAAACTAGTTACTTTTTTCATTTCTTATTTAAGTATACTGCAATTTTCAAACGGGCAGGTTATCCAAATGTTAACTAATCATTAAAGAATATCTTGTTCATTTCTTGTTAAAAAGCGATTACCCTCTATCAAAAAATAAAAAAGCACCGCTAATAAAATGCGGTGCTTTTAGGTAATATGATACTATATCTTGAGTATTTAAATTTAAAAATCAGCAAGTAGTCCTTTTGAGTCAGCAAGTGTCCATCCGATAAATTCAGACTTATCAGCACCACCGTCTTTAGCAGTTACTAATTTATTTCCTGAAGAAACAAACTTAGCATCTGAAGCAGCAGCATCTGCACCATCAGCTTTATCTGCAAAGATATCTTCAACAGCAGACCAAGTGGTTGTGTTCCCGTCTGGCTGACCATCTTCGTCTAAAGTCCATGCAGTAGAATTGAAAGAATTATTTGCAATATTGAGTGCTCCTGAGGCAAAGTTGCCGGATACAACTGGTTCATCTAATTCAACATCAGCATTTTGATTGAATCCAAAGAAGTAAAGTCCATCAACTGTTCCTCTGGCTTTTGATCTAAAATCTGCAAACTCACCTTGAACTGCATTCCCCATCAATGATCCATTTTTTAATGTAAAAGAACCTTCCGAATTTTCAGAACCTTCAGGTCCATCAATTTCCAACCCATGATCAGAGCTTTCTCCAGCGATATAGATAAAATTATCAATAGTACCAGCATATGCTTGATCGATGTCGTATGCATCGTCTCCTTGATACATGACTAGGGCATCATCAATATTTACCGTTCCACCAAAACATTCAATTCCGTCGTCTACATTAGCCACTACCTCTATGTGATTTACTGTTGTTCCAGAACCTACCCCGCCTAAAGTTAAACCATTAATCTCATTTCCTTCACCGATTAATGTACCACCATGGCGTATGGAAACATAGGTCAATGTCCCTGAATTATCATCAGCATCTGGACCACCATAGTTACCTTCTGTAACATCTGCAGGAATACCCTCAATTTGTTCTGTTGAACCAGTCTTTGGAGATATTGGTGCGTTACCCAATACGACAAGACCACCCCAGAAACCTGTTGCGGTAGCTGGATCTAAATTTATTCCAAATTTTTCTCCTAACGCAATCTCATCAGCAATAGAAGTAAAGATAATTGGTTTTTCTGCAGTTCCCGCAGCATTAATTTTAGCACCTCTTGCTATAACTAGTGATGAAGCGTTTGCACCTGTTCCAGCTTCGCCTTTTACTATGGTACCAGGCTCAATAGTTAATGTTACTCCACTTTTAACTACAACCCTATCTTTTAAAATATGAAACTTATCCGAAGACCATGTTTCATCTTCAGAAATAAACCCAGAATGATCAACTGAATTAGCATTAACAGTTGGTTCAGTGATAATGTCATCATCAGAGTCACATGCAGTAAAGAAAAAAGATAAAAGGATGAGTGAAAATAGTAATGTTTTGTTTTTCATTTTATAATTTGTTATTGATTTTATACTGCAATGTTGGATAAGCAATATTATCAATAGGTTAACAAAATTTTATTTTTTTTAACCGATGACTAGAGAAAATTTTCAATTATCAATTTATATAATTCAGTACACTCCACGGCTTCTTTGACATCGTGAACTCTCAAAATATTAGCTCCATTATTTAGTGAAAAAGCATGTAAAAATGTAGTTCCGTTTAACGCATCTTTCACATCGATATTTAAAGATTTGTATATCATGCTTTTTCGAGAAATACCAATCAATATTGGAACATTCAGACTCCTAAATTCACTCAGGTGACTCAACAACATATAATTGTGAGATATCGATTTACCGAAGCCAAATCCGGGATCTATAATCACATCTTCAATGCCTGCAGATTTACATTTATCGATTACCTGCTTCAAATACGAATGAACTTCTTCCAAGACGTTTGAATATTGAGGGTTAATCTGCATATCAGACGGTTGACCTTGTTTGTGCATGGCAATAAATGGTAAATTATGTTTAGCCACTGTCGGAATCATATTGACATCCTCACTTCCTGCACTGATGTCATTAACAATTGAAGCTCCAACTTTTATAGATTCATCTGCTACATGGCTTCTGAACGTATCTACTGAAATAGGTACATCCATTTCTTGTGTTATTCTCTCAATGATTGGAATAACTCGGTCCATTTCTTCTTGTTCAGGAACGTCTTTAGCACCTGGTCTTGAACTATATCCACCGATATCGATAATGCTAGCTCCCTCTTTGACCATTTGAACAGCCCTTCTGACAGCATCATCTGCAAAAACATATTTTCCGCCATCAGAAAATGAGTCAGGTGTAACATTTAGAATACCCATTACAATTGGCGATGAAACATCCAATTTTTTTTCTTTTATGTTGATGGTTCGCTTCATTATGAGATCAATGTACTTTAAATTCGCAACAAATTAATACCATTTTGAATTCAGATACAGCTTTACTTTTTGACAAATCTATTGCTAAATGCAGAGATATATTTAAAAAAAAGACCCACGATTATGGAACTGCATGGCGAGTTCTTAGGCCCATTTCAATTACAGACCAAATTTTTATAAAAGCCCAACGTATAAGAAGTATAGAAGAAAAACAAGAAAATAAAGTTGGTGAAAGTATTGAAAATGAATTTATTGGAATAGTTAACTACTGTTTAATAGCACTTATCCAAATTGAGCTCAACTCTGATGATGAAATGGAAATGGACCCCGCAAAAGTTATAGCACTATTTGACAAAAAAGCTGCCATGTGTAAAGAATTAATGATCGTTAAAAATCACGATTATGGAGAAGCATGGAGAGATATGAGAGTGAGTACCTATACTGATCTTATTTTAATGAAGATTTTGAGAACAAAGCAGATTGAAAACAAAGGTGGGAAAACACTCATCTCAGAGGGTATTGATGCTAATTTTAGTGATATGCTCAACTATTCTATTTTTGCTTTAATAAGAATTAATAAATTCTATCAATAACCATGAAGTATTTAGCTAATTTTTTGCGAATAGGTGTAGGTCTACTTTTCATTTTTTCTGGATTGATAAAATCAAATGACCCAACTGGATTCAGTTACAAATTAGACGAATATTTCTCCGTTTTTTCAGCTGATTTAGAGCCCAAACAAGATAGTATTATTTTCTATTTTAATCAGCAAAACCATACAGACACTTTTTCATCGAAGATTAATCCTAATCAGCAAATATTAGATATTGTTGTTTACCAAAATCCATGGATTAATAGCTCTAACGAAGCATCTATTTTTGAACGTAAAATTTCTTTTAGCGTAAGTGGACAAGAAATTTTTAATTCAAATATTCTAACATCAGACACGCTGAAATACTTCAGTGAATTGAACTTTGAAATTTCTAACAAACTAATCGGATACAAAAAGATTGGGAATCTGTCTTATTTCAGTGAATCAATAGATATTAGTTCTCATATCATTCCAAATCCAATTTGGGTAGATTTCTTCCAAAAACTTAGACCCTACAGTGTTTACATTGCTATAAGCATATGTGTATTTGAAGTTTTATTAGGTATTGCATTAATTTTAGGATGGGCACCTCGTATAATCCTTTCAAGTATCTTCATTCTTACCTTGTTTTTTACATTTTTAACATGGTATAGTGCATACTTCAATAAAGTTACAGATTGTGGGTGTTTTGGTGATGCTATCAAACTTACACCTTGGGAAAGCTTCTACAAAGACATTATTCTTGGTAGTGCAACCCTAATAATTGCATTGGGTTTTAAACATCTCAAACCCATGTTTAGCACACCATTTTCTGTGAAAATATTGACCGTATCCCTAATTTCATCCGTTGGTTTTTCATTATATTGTTGGCATTACCTACCTGTCAAAAACTTCCTGAAATTCAAAAAAGGTAATAATATTTATGAATTGGCAAATGTTCCAGATGGTGCACCTACTGATGTGTATGAGAATATTTTCATCTACGCCAAAGATGGGATTAATGAAGAATTTACAATTAATGATATTAGCAGCCGAAATTTACAAGAGGAGGGTTATGTTTTTGTTGATCGAATTGACAAACTGGTAAGTAAAGGTTATGAACCTGAGATTCATGATTTTAAAATTATGGATGTTGATAGAACAAATGATTATGTAGAAGATTTTTATTCTGATTCTGGATATAAGCTATTGATTGTTTTTAATGATATTGAAAAGTCTAACAGTCAATGTATTGATCAGCTCAAAAATATTATACGTTTTTGTAAAGAAAATGAAATTTCAATGTATCCTTTAACAGCTAGCAAAGCTGAAGATGCTGACGCTTTTTCAAAAAAACACAACCTTAACATTCCATTTTATTATGGGGATAAGACCAATCTTAAATCAATTATTCGAAGTAATCCTGGTCTTGTTTTACTTCAAAAAAATATAGTCATTGAAAATTGGCCAAGCACTCGTTTACCATCAGAAAAAGACCTCATTAGTGCCACTCGTCCATGATTCAATTCATTTTAAAAAGAATATTAAGTGGTTTTTTCATTTTGTTTAGCGTCATAACTGTTGTTTTCTTTCTTTTTAAATTCTCATTTCCTAATCCCGAGAAAATGGCAGTCGGTCAACGAACCGATTTAGCAACTCAAGAATCCATTAAAAAAGAATTTGGTCTTGATAAATCTGCCTTCACGCAATATTTATTATTTCTAAATGATATATCCCCTATTTCTATTCATCCAACTAATGACGAATTGGACAACAAATACAACCCACTAATAAAAATACCCATTTATGGATATGCTCTTTTAGTCAAAAGCCCATTCCTTAGAAAATCATTTCAATCTAGAATAAAAACAACTACATTAATAAAAGAATCCTTCAAAGGAACTTTTATCTTAGCACTAGCATCCATCTTATTTGCTGTACTTTTCGGCGTCTTATTAGGCGTGTTTTCTGCTATTAAAGTAAACTCAACCTTGGACCAAATTATTGTTTTTGTCAGTACCCTAGGAATTTCAGTACCCTCATTCTTCTCTGCAATTATTCTAGCTTGGCTTTTTGGTTTTTTACTTCACGATCACACAGGACTATACATGACAGGGAGTTGGACAGATATTGATCCATTTGTGGGCGAATATTACCAATGGAAAAACCTCATTTTACCAGCAATTGCTCTTGGAGTTAGACCACTTTCTATATTTACATTACTAACACGTAGTTCAATGTTTGAGACTTTAAACAAAGACTTCATCAAAACAGCAAAATCAAAAGGAATCAGTAATTTCAATATACTAATCAGACATGCGTTACCTAATGCTTTAAATCCTGTAGTCACTGCTATAAGTGGTTGGTTTGCGTCATTGCTTGCTGGAGCATTTTTTGTAGAATATATCTTTAATTGGAGGGGACTAGGAAAATTAACCATCGAGGCATTAGAGATGAATGATCTTCCAGTGGTGATGGGTTCCATTTTATTCATCGGTTTTATCTTCGTTATTACTAACATAATTGTCGATATCTTATACGTCAAACTTGATCCAAGAATAAAACTAAGCTAATGCATATTTTCCTTACGGGCTTCATGGGTGTGGGTAAGACTACTATAGGTCTTCAATTATCAGAAATTCTTGGGTTAGATTTTTATGATCTGGATCAGGAAATTAGTAACCATACTGGCAAATCAATTCCTGAAATTTTCAATAATAAAGGTGAAGGTTATTTTAGAGGAATTGAGAAAGATACCTTAATTAAGCTAAATGCTAAAAAGAATACATGTATAGTAGCACTTGGAGGTGGCACCTTGTCTGACATCGAAAGTAGATACCTAGTTCTTCAAAATAGTATATGCATCTACCTGCATAAACCATGGCTTGAAATTGAAAAAAACCTTTCAAAACTCCAAAATAGACCACTCATTAAGCAAAAATCACCAACAGAATTGAAAGCCATTTTTAATAAAAGAAGACCAATTTATGAGCAATCACAGCTTAAGATGCCCATAAACACTAAGTTTCAGACCCAAAAACTGGCAAATTATTTGAAATTATTAACAAATAGGTAACAGTCCTTGTATCCATGCGGGTCTTCATGTTAACATTGGAGAATAATAATTATTTAAAACAATAACAAAATGAACAAATCAGATTTAATCTCAGCTATGGCTGATTCAGCTGGTATCTCAAAAGCACAAGCTGGTGAGGCACTAAACGCATTTATGGATTCTACTTCTTCTGCTCTTAAAAATGGAGAGAAATTAATCCTTGTTGGTTTCGGTACTTTCTCAGTAAGCAATAGAGCTGCTAGAACAGGAAGAAATCCAAGAACAGGAAAAGAAATTAAAATTGCTGCTAAGAACGTTGTAAAATTCAAAGCAGGTTCTGGACTTTCTGATAAAGTTAACTAATATTTACTGCGTAAATGTTAAAAGCCTCTGTAGGATCCTACAGAGGCTTTTTTTTGCCATAGCTAAAACTCAAAATATACCTATGTAAATCTTATCTTCGTAATATCAAAAAATCATTCCTTAAATATATTGCTCAAACCTCTCCTAATCCTCCAATGTATGAATTTGTTAGGAGCGAAGGAATTTATCTTTATGATGAAGAAGATAAAGCATACATTGACTTGATAAGTGGTATAGCTGTAAATAACATTGGGCATTGTAACCCTGATGTGATAAAAGCAATAAAGGGTCAAGTTGACAAATACAGCCACCAAATGGTGTATGGAGAGTATGTTGTTCACCCACAAGTAGAGCTAGCCAAAACTTTAACACAATATTTACCTTCAAATCTTCAATCATTTTACTTTTTAAATAGTGGAAGTGAGGCGATTGAAGGAGCAATGAAACTCGTCAAGAAATATACAGGAAGGTCAAAAATAGTTGCCATGAGAAATGCTTATCACGGCAGTACAAGTGGCTCACTTAGTATGATGAGTGATGAATATTACTCAGGTGCATTTAAACCCCTGCTACCAAACATCTACTTCATGGACTATAATGACCTAGACTCAGTAGACACCATCGATAAATCAACCGCTGCTGTATTCATTGAACCAATCCAAGCAGAAATTGGTTATCTACCTGCAACACATGAATTCTTGAAAGCTATCAGAGAAAAATGTAACAAGACGGGGACATTGTTAGTATTTGACGAAATTCAAACTGGAATTGGTAGAACTGGAAAATTATTTGCTTTTGAACATTACGATATCATTCCTGATGTTCTAGTGAGTGCCAAAGCATTGGGAGGAGGTATGCCTATCGGTGCATTTATCAGTTCGAGTGAAATTATGAAAAGTATAGAGGATAACCCTATTCTGGGTCACATCACAACTTTTGGGGGGCACCCTGTTTGCTGTGCTGCTGGAAATGCTGCAATCAAATACATCTATAAGCATGAACTCTTAAATAGTATTTCTAAAAAAGAAGATTTGTTCAGAGCATTGCTCGTTCACCCAAAAATAAAAAAGATAAGTGGAATAGGTCTTATGTTATCCATTGAGCTAGACAATTTTGAGGAAGTTGAAAGAACAATGAAACGATGTATAGATAGAGGAGTTATTGTTGACTGGTTTCTTTATAACACCAATTGTCTTCGAATATCCCCTCCCCTAATCATTACCAAAACTGAAATACAGACGGTGTGTAAGACTATTTTGGAATCACTAGACTAGCAAAAGTTAATTTTCTAAATCTTCTATCTTTTTTAATATAGCATCTGCTTCAGCAGCTTTAGCATCTGAGGCCGTTCTGTTGATTGTACTTAACTTGTAAGACTCTTTGAGAAGCTTTTCATAGGTTTCTTCCAATTGCTCTTTTTGAGTTTTTTTCTTGAATAGACCGAACATATTTTAAAAACATTCAAGAAAATAAATAGTTCATAAAATGTAAAATGCTAGGATTATTTTCCCCAGAGTCCTTCTTGCCTCCCTTTTTTCTTCTTTGCTGATTTCGGATTATAACCCTCCATATCATCTTGCAGTGCTGCACAATGCTTTGCTTTACATGAAGACACAGAAATTACAAGTGTAGAAATTAAAAAGATATATAAAAAAGTCATTTTCATCATTCAAATAACAAAAATTTACTGCACAAAATCAAAAAAACATATTGAATTCATTAAGGTACTATATTTGAATATGAAAGGTTGAATTTATCAGACAATCACAACGTGCGTTCGTTATATTTAATAATCCTAACTACTATACATTTCGCTATTAGTGCCCAAATTCAAGTTGTAAATAGCAATTTAGAACACATTTCTGGTGTTCTATTAATTCAATCAACTAAAATAATTGGCATTTCTGATCAATCAGGAGTAATTAATATAGACACTTCTTCTACAGAATTAGACAATTTGTTTCTTTCCCATAAAAACTATTATCAAAAAGAGATTACACCTGACATTCTACATAGTAATTCCACAATCATATTGACAAAAAAAATCAACTCATTTAATCCCGTAGTTGTATCAGGAGGAAGAAACATCCGATATAAAAGTGATATTGCACTACTCACCCAAAGAATAGATAAGAAAAAGATTGAACTCTTTTTACCCCAAACCTCTGCCGACCTTCTAAATGTAGATCAGAATATATACATCCAAAAAAGCCAACAAGGTGGTGGAAGCCCAATCATACGCGGATTTGCTACAAATCGAATATTATTAGTCGTAGATGGAGTGAGAATGAATACAGCTATTTTTAGATCTGGAAATGTTCAAAATGTCATTTCTATTGACCCATTTAATGTTGAGAGTACTGATTTAATCTTTGGCCCATCAAGCCAATTTTATGGAAGTGATGCTATCGGTGGAGTTCTAAATTTCACTACTATAAAGCCTGAATTTTCTGAGAATGGGGTAGTTCTCAAAACAAAAACCAACTTAAGATTTAGTTCTGCAAATAATGAAAATACCTACCATACCCAATTTCAACTTAATGGACAAAGAATAGCTTCAATAACAAGCTTTACATTCAGCAAGTTTGGCGATTTAAGAATTGGAAGAAAAGGAAATGAGGCTTACGGCAGACCAGACTATATTTCAACTACATCATCAGACACAATTATCACTAATATTAATGAACGTATCCAAGTTAATAGCGGTTACAACCAGAAAAATTTTTTACATAAAATCTCATTTAAACCCAATTCAAACTTATTAATTAATTACAATTTTCATTATAGCGAAACATCTAATATCCCTAGATATGATCGACTCATACAGCGAAATGAATCCAATCAATTATATCAAGCGGAGTGGTATTATGGACCACAAATTTGGATGATGAATAACCTATCGATTAAATACACTAAAAAGCATAAACTTTTTGACCGTATCAAATCAACTATCGCACATCAAAAATTTGTTGAAAGCAGAAATACTCGAAAAATCTATTCCTCTAATCTTAATCAAAGAGAAGAAAAAGTGAGTGCATTAAGTTTAAACTCAGACTTCATGAAACACATTAATACAAAAACACAAATCAATTATGGGTTAGAGTATGTTTCTAATTTCATACAAAGCTCTGGAAATCAATTAAATACAACTATCAAAACACAACAACCAATCACAACTCGATATCCAGATGGATCCTCTTGGAAAACTGGTGGCGTATATTTTAATGTTATTCAAAGGTGGAATAATCATTCAATAACTGAAGGAGGATTAAGGTTTAATACTGTTGGAATGAATGGACAATTTGATACTTCCATAACATCCTATCCTATTTCAGACTTTAATCTTACAAATCAAGCAATAACCGGATCTGTATCTCAATTATTTAAGAAAAGATTTGGTTCCATCAGCTTTATTTTATCTACTGCTTTTCGATCTCCAAACATAGATGACATTGGAAAAACGTTCGATAGTAGTCCCGGATTTGTCACTATACCAAACCCCAATCTAAAACCAGAATATGCGTATCATAGTGAGGTTAATTTAGATTATAATATTTCTAAAAAAATTAAAATTCAAAATTCTATTTTTTACACTTATCTAGATCAAGCAATCAGCCTTTCAAACACCAATTTAAATGGCCTTGACAGCATCCTTTACGATAATTCATTAAGTCAAGTACAAATGCTATCCAATGATCAGTATGCTTCGGTTGTAGGTAATCAAATTACCCTTAAATACACCCCAAATGAATTCATATCACTCAAAACAACCTACACAGTTTTGAGTAGTCAATCAAGTTCTGGAAATGCTATTAGACACATCACACCAAATTTTGGTGGCACCACATTGCTGATGAATTATAAAAAATACAATTTGATGGTCTACAGTACCTACAACCAAAGATTTAACAATGAACAATTTTCAAACTCCGAAAAAAATAAAGCCCAATTTTATTTGACAGATAGAAATGGATTAGTCTATTCTCCAGCGTGGTACACATTGAACATCAAATTTGGCTACTATATGAATACTAAAACCAAAATAAATCTTGGAATAGAAAATATACTGGATAAAAGGTATAGACCATACAGTTCAAGGCTTACAGCCCCAGGAAGAAATATTGTACTAGCTGTACAAGTAAAACTCTAACTTATTTTTTCTTATCAGGCTTACTAATACTGTCTCTCATATCCGTATCAGCCTGAATATTCTTCATCTTATAGTAATCCATAATACCCAGATTACCACTTCGGAATGCTTCTGCCATTGCCTTAGGTACTTCTGCCTCAGCTAAAATCACAAGGGCACGAGCATCTTGAGCTTTAGCCTTCATTTCCTGTTCTTGGGCAACAGCCATTGCTCTTCGTTCTTCAGCTTTTGCATTTGCTACCTTAAGATCTGCTTCTGCTTGATCTGTTTGTAGTTCTGCACCAATATTTTTTCCAATATCAATGTCTGCAATATCAATCGATAATATTTCAAATGCCGTACCAGCATCCAAACCTTTAGCTAGCACTGTCTTGGATATAGTATCTGGATTTTCCAATACTGCCTTATGGGTTGTGGCTGAACCTATGGTAGTTACAATTCCCTCTCCAACACGAGCAAGAATGGTATCCTCTCCAGCACCACCAACCAACTGTGCAATATTTGCTCTGACGGTAACCCTTGCCTTTGCAATCAATTGGATCCCGTCTTTTGCAACAGCAGCTACAGGTGGAGTATTGATAACTCTTGGATTAACCGAAAGTTGAACAGCATCAGCTACATCACGGCCTGCCAAATCAATGGCTGCAGCCATATTAAAATCTAGTGGAATACTTGCCTTATCAGCAGATATAAGTGCTTTAACAACATTGTTGACATTACCACCAGCCATAAAATGAGTTTCTAACTCATTCGATGAAACAGGAATTCCAGCCTTATTTCCATTTATTAAAGCATTTACGATTAGAGAAGGAGGTACTTTTCTAATACGCATAAAAATCAATTGAATAATGCTAACACTTTTGCCTGATATAGAAACTTGAGCAGTTACCCAAAGTCCTAATGGAACAAAATAAAAAAAAACAAAGAGTAAAACAACTCCAACGATTATAAAAGGTAAGATTCCCATTTGATTTTATTGATTAAGAATTTTAATATAAATTTTATTGTTAACTATTTTTTCGACTACAATTTCAGTACCTGAAGGGATAAAGCTTCCTTCAGAATGTACTTCAGTTCGTTGTGATTTGACATGAGCTATACCGGAGGGTCTTATTGCACTTATAGTTTTACCAGTGTCCCCTACTTCTATCTCTAATGATTTAATATCATTAGCCTTACCCGTGATTATTTCCTTATTCGAAAACATATCCCAAGCACCATTACGAAATGCATAGACTACAATTGTGGTCATTACGATAGTTATTAAAACTAAAAGGATGTTGCCGTAAAATGTTCCATGATCAACGTAAGTGAAGTAAACTCCAACACCTACCATGACAAAACCAACGATTCCAACAATAAATCCTGGAACAATGAAAATCTCAATAAGAAGAAGTAATAATCCTAGAACAACAAAAGAGGCAACAATAGAAAGCGTCATATAATTACAGCCAAGTTAAGACTTTTTATTAAATCTCAATATAATCTGCAACAGGAAGACAACTGCAAACTAAATTTCGATCTCCATACGTATTATCTACTCTACCTACACTTGGCCAGAATTTGTTTTCTTTTACATAAGATGCTGGATATGCTGCTTTTGTTCTTGAATAGGGTCTATCCCACTCATCACCAGAAACGAGTTGTGCAGTATGAGGAGCTTGCTTAATTACGTTATTTTCTCGATCAGCTATTCCATTTTCAATTTCAGCTATTTCCTCACGAATAGACAAAAGGGCATCACAAAATCGATCTAATTCAGCTTTACTCTCACTTTCTGTGGGTTCAATCATTAGTGTTCCTGGAATTGGAAAACTTACTGTTGGTGCATGAAAACCATAATCAATAAGTCGTTTAGCAATATCCTCCACTTGAATGCCTGATGTAAGCTTAAATTTTCGTGGATCTACAATCATCTCGTGAGCTACTGTACCATTTTGACCTGTATATAAAACATCATAGCCCTCAGCTAATCGATGTCTCATATAATTGGCATTCAAAATAGCAATTGCAGTGGCTCTTTTTAAACCTTCAGTTCCCATCATTTTTATGTAGGCATAGCTAATCAATAATATACTGGCACTACCAAAAGGTGCAGCACTCACTGCTTTCATAGCTTTATCCGTACTCACTCCATCAACAACAGAATGACCTGGTAAATATGGAGATAGATGTTCAGCTACTCCAATTGGACCCATTCCAGGTCCCCCACCTCCATGTGGAATACAAAAGGTTTTGTGTAAATTCAAATGACAAACATCTGCTCCAATATTTGCGGGATTAGTATATCCTACTTGAGCATTCATGTTAGCCCCATCCATGTAAACCTGTCCGCCAAATTCATGAATTAAAGATGTTACTTCTTTAATCGTCTCTTCATAAACTCCATTTGTGCTTGGATAAGTGATCATCGCTGCTGCTAATGTCTCCTTATGATGTTCTACTTTTTCTCTTAAATCAGTTAAATCGATATATCCATTTTCATGACACTTAACCACCACCACTTTCATTCCAGCCATAACTGCACTTGCAGGATTAGTTCCATGAGCTGATTCTGGTATGATAACAATATTTCTGTGATGCTGATTGGTATCTTTGAAATATTCTCTGATTGTCATTAAGCCAGCATATTCTCCTTGTGCACCAGCATTAGGTTGAAGACTAACTTTATGGAACCCAGTGATTTCGGATAAATCTCGTTCTAAATCATACAATAATTCATTATATCCAGCAAGCTGTTCTTTTGGAGCGAATGGATGAATATTCCCAAAAGATTCCCATGTTACAGGGATCATTTCAGTGGTCGCATTCAACTTCATAGTACAACTACCCAAGGCAATCATTGAATGAGCAAGTGACAAATCCTTGTTCTCAAGGGTCTTGAGATATCTTAACATCTCATGTTCCGTGTGATAGGAATTAAAAACAGGATGATTCAAATAGGATGTGCTCCTATCTAAGTTTAAATCCCACATTTGTGAAACTTTTTGCTCAAAAGTATATTCAACTTTTTTAAACTGGGCAAACAAATCAACCAGTAACCTAACATCATCTAACTCTGTTGTTTCATCAAAACTAATTCCAACAAAATTCGGTTCATACCGTAGGTTTATTTTGTGTTCGTCTAGTATTTTCTTTAATTGAGCTTGTTGATTCTCCTCCAAAATAACTGCTATCGTATCGAAAGCACTGTTATTTTTTAAATCAAAACCAATTTTTACCAAGTTATTGGCCAAAATACTAGTGAGATGGTTAACTTTAGATGCAATTTGTTTTAATCGTTTAGGTCCGTGATAGGCCGCATACATTCCTGCCATAACAGCAAGGAGTGCTTGAGCTGTACATATATTACTGGTAGCCTTATCTCTTTTGATATGTTGTTCACGAGTTTGTAGAGCCATCCTTAGTGCAGTATCTCCATTTGAATCTTGAGAAACACCAATCACACGACCCGGCAACCTTCTTTTATGTTTTTCTTTAGTAGCAAAATAAGCAGCATGTGGACCACCATTTCCCATTGGGACACCAAATCTTTGTGTGCTTCCAACAACTACTTCTGCCCCCCATGTGCCTGGTGCTTCTAACAGAGTTAATGATAATATATCCGCTGCAACAATAGTTTTAACATTTTTTATTAAAGCTCTCTCAACAAGAGTCGCATAATTCTCAACTGCCCCTTCACCATTTGGATATTGTACAAAAAGACCAAAAAATTCTTCATCAAACTCAAAATCTGTCGGATTGCCTTTAACGACGGTTATACCCATAGGTTCTGCTCTAGTTTCAATAACATCTATAGTTTGTGGGAATGCATTGTCAGAAACAAAAAACTTATTCCCGTTCTGTTTGCTTTTTGCAGCAAAAACCATAGCCATGGCCTCAGCTGCAGCAGTAGCTTCATCTAGAAGACTTGCATTGGCGATTTCCATACCTGTCAAATCCATAACCATGGTTTGGAAATTAAGAAGTGCTTCTAATCTTCCTTGAGCTATTTCGGCTTGATACGGGGTATATTGGGTGTACCAACCCGGATTTTCAAGTATGTTTCGTAAAATAATCTTGGGAGTATGGGTTCCATAGTAGCCCATACCAATATAGTTTTTTGAAACCTGATTTTTTTCTCCGATTAATTTCAACTTAGCCAACAATTCAACTTCAGTCAATGGGTCGTCTAATTTTAGGTCGCTTTGGAGTCTAATTTCATCGGGTATGGTATCCGAAATAAGTTGTTCCATTTGATCATACCCAAGAATGGAAAGCATCTGTTGTTCTTCTTGTGAATTAATGCTATTGTGACGGTCAGAAAAATGCTCTTTATACATTTTGATTTCTTCCAATTTAAATGATGCTACAAATTTAAATTTAGGTTAATAAAAAAACCCAAATGTTTAATATAAGTTCACAACATATTACATATTTATTTTTATTCAATCTTTAAGTCAACAATACTTGCCGTATTTTAATAGGTTTGTACTTAAATCATAAGCTTAACGGATATGCAAGAAATTATTTTTGAACCTCTAATCACACATGATACTGTTTTATTTGGACTGCTAGCAGCTTGCTTAGGGTTTGTATTTGTAACGAGCAGCTCCAACCATAAATTTTGGAAAAAATTTTACACTATAGTTCCAGCTCTTTTCATGGCCTATTTCATACCTGCTTTGCTTACCACTGCAGGAATTATTGCACCAGAATGGAACTCCATTTCTGAAACTGGCGAAGTAATTCAACATAAATCTAATCTATATTTTGTTGCTAGTCGATACTTTTTACCTGCAGCACTTGTATTGATGACACTCAGTCTTGACCTAAAGGCTGTTTTTAATCTTGGACCAAAAGCATTGATTATGTTCCTGACTGGCACCCTTGGCATAATTATCGGCGGTCCAATAGCAATTTATATCCTATCCTTTATTTATCCTGAGGCAATTGGTGGAGTTGGTCCCGATGCTGTATGGAGGGGGCTTTCTACGCTAGCTGGCAGTTGGATTGGAGGAGGAGCTAATCAAACAGCAATGTTAGAAATTTATGGATACAACCAAAAATTATATGGTGGAATGGTGTTTGTAGATATTGTAGTAGCTAATATTTGGATGGCAATCTTGCTGATTGGCATTGGGAAAACAGCAAGAATTGATAAATGGTTGAATGCTGATACTTCGGCAATTGAAGAGCTTAAAGCTAAAGTTTCAAAATTTACTCAAGAAGTAACCAAAAATCCTTCCTTAACAGATTTAATTATTTTAATGGCTGTGGCTTTTGGCACAGTTAGTACATCTCATTTTCTAGCAAATATTTTAGCCCCATTTTTTGAATTAAAAATTGCCTCCATTGAACATCAGACCATACGAAATACACTCACATTTCTTGGTTCCAGCTTCTTTTGGATGATAAGTACAGCCACTCTTATCGCCATAATGTTATCATTTACAAAAGTTCGAAAACTTGAAGGTGCTGGTGCTAGCAAACTAGGAAGCGTATTTATATATATCCTAGTATCTACTATAGGCATGAAGATGGACCTAACATTAATTTTTGACAATTTGGGTCTTATGGCAATCGGATTAATTTGGATGAGTATTCATGCAATCCTTTTAATAGTTGTAGCGAAGCTAATTAAAGCACCCTACTTTTTCTTAGCAATTGGTAGCCAAGCTAATGTAGGAGGTGCTGCATCTGCTCCCGTTGTCGCATCGGCTTTTCATCCTTCCCTAGCTACTGTTGGTGTATTACTAGCCGTTTTTGGATATGCCGTTGGCACCATTGGTGCAATAGCGTGTACCTTGCTCATGCAAACAGTTGCACAATAATTTCTTTATATTATTGTTTTATTTTATATTTACAAGTCAAATTATCTAATTTTTAGGATTATATCTTATGGCAGTATTATCTACAACAAGAACAAATTCAGGAATTTCAACTTATTCTGGTCCTTGGGACAAGTCTGCGGTCATTCATCTTCTTCGAAGAGTTCATTTTGGAGTAACAAAAGAAAACATCGACTACTTTAGCAATTTAACTCAAGCAGAAGCAGTTAATGAAGTACTAAACATTGACTACAATTTACCTTCACCACCTATTAATGATTACAATGACAGGAACCCTGATCCCAATGTAAACTCTGGGGAAACATGGGTGAATGATTACAATGGTCAACTCAATAATGTCAGAAGACGATCATTTAAATCTTGGTGGGTCGGACAGATAATTAATCAAGACCGTACAATTCGTGAAAAAATGGTTTTGTTTTGGCATAATCATTTTTCTACACAATCTGCTGTATATGGTTGGGCTAATTTTGGATACCAAAACAATCAGCTTTTAAGGTCTAACTGCCTAAAGAATTTTAAATCACTCGTAAAAGATGTTACCCTTGACCCAGCCATGCTGATATTTTTAAACGGAGAAAGAAATAGTAAATCTGCTCCTGATGAGAATTATTCAAGGGAACTTCAAGAACTTTTCACATTAGGAAAAGGTCCTGAATCACAATATACTGAAGCTGATGTGATTGCTGGAGCTAAAGTGCTAACTGGATGGAGAGTTAATAGAACATCGGGGGATGTTTATTTCCAAAATTCAAGGCACGACACAACAGATAAAATTTTTTCATCGTACTACAACAACTACACAGTCAGTGGAAAAACAGGTCAGGAAGGTACAACCGAATTAGACGACATGTTAAATATGATATTTGCTCAAAACGAAGTAGCAAATCATATTGTACGTAAATTATATCGTTGGTTTGTTTATTATGAGATTGATGAAAACACCGAAACCAATGTAATTAAACCACTTGCCAATATTTTCAGAAATAATGGGTATGAGATTAAACCTGTTCTCGAAGCGTTGTTCAACAGTGAACACTTTTTTGACACTGCAAATCGTGGAGCAATTATAAAAAGTCCTGCTGACTTCCTACTCGGACTAACAAGAACCTTTGATATTCCTATACCTGGATCCGATGATTATGTCACACAATATGGTGCATGGAATAGACTTCGTTCTTCCGCATCACTTACACAACAAGATCTTGGAGATCCTCCAAGTGTATCAGGCTGGCCAGCGTATTATCAAATTCCTCAATTCCATGAATTATGGATTAACAGTGATACTATTTCAAACAGAAATAAAATTTCAGATGCTCTTGCAGCAAATGGCTACGGCATTGGTTCTTTTCGATTAAAAATAGATCCTTTACATTTTACAAAAAAATTAGATAACGCAAGTGATCCCAACTTGCTGATCAATGAACTTCTTGAAATTATGCACACGCTAGATGTAGATCAAAATCAACGCGAGTTCATGAAATCTATACTTTTATCTGGACAAGTAAATGATGACTACTGGACTCAAGCATGGAATGCATACTTGAATGACCAGAATAATACTACAAAAGCAAATATTGTTTCATCACGGTTATCAGCTCTGTATAAATATTTAATGAACCTTAGTGAATTTCAGCTTTCTTAATCCAAATAATCAATGAAAAGAAGAGACTTCCTTAAAAAAGTAGCACCAGCTTCATTACTTCCATTTGCAATCAACGGTCAACCCATTACTGCCTATGGAAAATTACTTGGAACTCGTGCAGAAGATTTTACTGAAACCGATAAAGTTTTAGTTCTTGTTCAACTTAATGGTGGTAATGATGGTCTAAATACGCTTATCCCACTTGACCAATATCAGAATTTAACCAAGGCAAGACCCGATGTAATCTTACCTGAAAATAAAGTACTTCCATTAAATGGTATCGACGGAACAGGGTTACATCCATCGATGTCGAAAATGAAAAATATGTATGATGAAGGTAAAATGCGAATCATACAATCTGTAGGGTATCCTAATCAAAACTACTCTCATTTTAGATCAACGGATATTTGGATGTCTGGATCTGATTCAGATGAAATTCTTGAAAGTGGCTGGGTAGGTCGATACTTATCTGAAGAATGGCCAAATTACCCAAATGGTTTCCCAAATGATGATATGGAGGATCCACTTGCAATTCAAATTGGATCGCTCGTATCACAGGTATGTCAAGGTGTTGCAGTTAATATGGGATTTGCCCTTTCAAATCCAACTAATTACTATCAACTTCTGACTGGGAATTATCCAGACGCTCCTGATTCATGGGCAGGCAAAGAATTAGACTACCTGAGAACAGTAGCAAGACAAACAAATGAATACTCAGTTAAAATTAAGGAAGCTGCAGAAAACGCCACTAACCTATCAGATTTATATCCAGAGGGAAATAGACTTGCAGATCAACTTAAAATTGTAGCTCAATTAATTGCTGGCGGTTTAAAAACCCGAGTATATATTGTATCCCTTGGTGGTTTTGATACACACGCTAATCAAGTTGACCCTGTGGACAGTAATGAAACAGGTTACCATGCGTTCCTTCTTGAAACAGTATCAGAAGCGATTAACGCATTCCAAGATGATATTGAAAAACTTAAAATTGATCATCGAGTTCTAGGTATGACTTTCAGTGAATTTGGAAGACGAATAATTAGTAATGCAAGTACAGGTACAGACCATGGCTCTGCCGCTCCATTATTCATGTTTGGATCTAAAGTAAAATCGGGTATGTCAGGAAACAACCCTACAATTCCAGATGAGGTAACAGCAAGGGATAACCTTGAAATGGAATTTGATTTTAGAACGATTTATAGTTCAATTTTACAAGACTGGTTCTGCTTAGATAAAACCGACACTGATAGTGTGTTACTACAAGATTTTGAGAAAATGGATATCATTCAGGATGCTTGTACAACATCTTCAACAGATCGATTAAGACAAAAACAAGCTGGTGAGGCATACATTACTAACTATCCAAATCCATTTGGAACTGAAACTAACATTAAGTATTTCTCTAATGGTGATTTAGTCAATATTTCAATAATGGACGTTCATGGTAGATTAATTAGTACAATAGTAAATGATAACATTCCTCATGGCACACATGAGATTAAGTTCGACGCTTCGAGTCTGAAACCTGGCACCTACTATTGTACATACCAAAGTGGTTTAATAACTCAAACCAGAAGTCTACTTAAGGTCAGATAACTAGAAAGGAGATTGAAATTCATCAAAAGTCGGTGCTGTTGCATCTTTTGAAGATAAAATTGGGTTTACTATCCCCCAATCAACATTCAATGATTTTGAGTTCCAACGTATAGCACCTTCAGACTCTTTATTGTAATAATTCGTGCATTTATAAGAAAATAATGTATCGTCCTCCAATGTCAAAAAACCATGAGCAAAACCAGGTGGAATATAAAACATGGTCTTATTTTCTTCATTTAACTCTATCAAAAAATGCTGTCCATAAGTAGGAGATTTTTTTCGAATATCCACTGCCACATCTAAAACAGAACCTTTGATTACTCGCACTAATTTTCCTTGAGCAAAAGGATCTTTTTGAAAATGTAAGCCTCTGAGAATTCCTTTACTGCTCATGGATTGATTATCCTGAACAAACTTCGATGTTAAACCATTCGATTTCATTATATCCTCACGAAAACTTTCAAAAAAATATCCCCTTTCATCACCAAAAACTTTAGGTTTAATTATTAGGAGACCCTCAATATTTGTCGTTGTAACATCCATTTTATATTACAATGATAAATAACTTATTAAGTTGTTAAAAATTGTTTAGCGTATAAGTTATAAACCTAGATAAATTAGATGAAATTCGCAGTTTAAAAATTACACTAGGTAAACAACATGTCAGAACCCCATTATCTAAAAGATTTAAATCCTGAACAAAAAGCTGCTGTCATCCAGACTGATGGACCAATAATGATTGTTGCTGGTGCGGGATCTGGCAAAACTAGAGTACTAACCTATCGTATTGCACATTTAATTGCCTCTGGTGTTGACCCTTTCAATATACTATCACTCACATTCACAAATAAAGCCGCAAGAGAGATGCGTCAACGCATTGAACAGGTAGTTGGTCTTGAAGCACGAAATATTTGGATGGGAACATTCCATTCTGTTTTTGCAAAAATTCTACGAATTGAAGCTGATAAAATTGGCTATCCACAAAATTTCACAATTTATGATTCAGACGATAGTAAAAGCTTAATCAAATCAATTGTGAAGGAGATGAATCTTGACGATAAAATATATAAACCTAACTATATCCTATCAAGAATCAGCAATGCAAAAAACAACTTAATCCAAGCACACGTATATCGAAATCAGCCTGATTTAATTGCCTATGATGAAACAACAGGAAAAGGAAAAATTCACGAAATCTATTCAGAGTATGCAAAACGATGCTTTCGATCAGGAGCAATGGATTTTGATGATTTACTTCTAAACACTTTTAAACTTCTCAATAACTTTCCTGATGTATTGCATAAATATCAACATAAGTTTAAATATGTAATGGTTGATGAGTACCAAGATACAAACCACTGTCAGTACATGATAATAAAGAAATTGGCAAGTGTTTTTGAAAATATTTGTGTAGTTGGTGATGATGCTCAAAGTATATATTCGTTCAGGGGTGCAACTATAAAAAACATACTAAATTTTGAGAAAGACTATCCTGATTTAAACATCTTCAAATTAGAACAAAACTATCGATCTACAGGAACTATCGTCAATGCAGCAAATAGCGTTATTGCTAAAAATCAAGATCAAATTAAAAAGAAAGTCTGGACAGAAAATAATACAGGAAATAAAATAAAAATTATTCGTGCGGTTACTGATAACGAAGAAGGAAAAATGATTGCTCAAAACATCTTTGAGACAAAGATGTCAGAACAAAAAATGAATAGTGATTTTGCAATATTATACAGAACAAATTCACAGTCAAGAAGCTTGGAAGAAGCTCTTCGAAAACTTAATATCCCATACCGAATTTATGGCGGAATGAGCTTTTATCAACGTAAAGAAATAAAAGACATCCTCGCGTATTTAAGATTAATTATAAATCAAGCTGATAGTGAGGCACTAAAACGTATAATTAACTATCCCGCAAGAGGTATTGGCAAAACATCTCTTGATCGTATTGGAGTTATTGCATCAAATGAAGAAAAAACACTTTGGGAGGTAATTTTGGTTGCAGAAAACTACCCCGAACTAAAAGGAGCTTCAAAAAAATTGAAGCACTTTGTTGAAATGATTCAAAGTTTTATAAAACTTACCCATCAACAAAATGCCTATGAAATAGCAATGCATGTTGCTAGAACAACAAACTTACTGAAGATACTCAATGAGGATAAAACTATAGAAGGCATTAACAAATATGAAAACATGGTTGAATTATTGAATGGTTTAAAAGAATTTGTAGAGGACGACACCAATGAATCGGAAAAAGACCTTGGCAGTTACATGCAGGATATTGCCCTATTAACAGATGCTGACAAAGTAGATGATGATAATGATCGTGTGTCATTAATGACGATTCACCAAAGCAAAGGACTAGAATTCAGCAAAGTGTATGTATCCGGATTAGAAGAAAATTTATTTCCTTCACAAATGGCTCTTGCAAATAGAAGTGAGTTAGAAGAAGAGAGAAGGCTTTTTTACGTTGCTATCACTCGAGCAGAACAAAACTTAACTCTTTCATTCGCAACAAGTAGGTTTCGATTTGGTAACCTTCTTCCATGTGAACCCAGCAGATTTATTGATGAGATTGACAATGAGTTTATAGAATTTAATAGGTCGACAGTCATCAAGTCAAATCAGCCAAAGAACCAGAATCCTTCCTTCTTCAGAAAAAGAGAAGAACCAAGCTCACTTAAAAGAACCATTTTTCGACAGAATAAACCCAAAATACTCAGACCACCAGCAACTGAAAATTTTATCGCAGAAAATATTAATGACATTAGTATAAATATGAAAGTAGAACACCAACGATTTGGTTTTGGAACAATCAAACATATCGAACCTCAAGAAGAACCCGAAAAAGCTACTATCATTTTTGATGATTTCGGAGAAAAAACACTCGTGCTCAAATTTGCCAAACTTAGAAGAGCTTAGAATGTGACATTATCATAACAAACTGAAAAAAATTGTTCCTGAATACATCAGCAATAATTCTATCTATGAAAAGTTGGATAGCAGCTTTACCGACCAATCTCAGCCCATTCTTTAGAATCAATTTTTGAATCTAAATAATCAACT
>JAHEGS010000092.1 GCA_024645005.1 Bacteroidota bacterium | reverse complement strand
TAGAACAACAAAATTTAGAACACAAAGTTGACATTATTGTTCCTGATTCTGCTCATGGCACCAATCCAGCATCTGCAAAAATGGCAGGTTTTAATGTAGTTGAAGTCGCAACAGATGAACGAGGAATGGTAAATATTGAAGATTTGCGATCACTTGTAAATGAAAATACTGCTGGATTAATGCTTACCAATCCAAACACAGGTGGTCTATTTGAAGAGGAAATTCTTACAATATCAAACATAATTCATGATGCCGGAGGTTTGTTATATTATGATGGAGCTAATTTAAATGCAATAGTTGGTGTTTGCAGACCGGGGGATATGGGCTTTGATATAGTGCATTCTAATTTACATAAAACCTTCGCAACACCTCATGGAGGTGGTGGACCTGGTTCTGGACCTGTTGCTGTAAAAGATTTTCTAAGAGAGTATCTACCTGGTCCGATTGTCATAAAAGATAATGAAAAATATGACTGGTATAAACCAAAATTTAGTATTGGCAGAATGCACGGTTACCATGGCAATTTTTTAGTTGCTTTACGTGCTCTCGTATACATGAAACTATTAGGTAAGGAAGGACTTGATACACTTGGTGCTTATGCTGTTCTGAATGCCAGATATCTTAGCTCTAAAGTTTCTAAATATCTTCCATTAGCATATGATGAACCATGCATGCATGAATTCGTTGCTACTGTAAAAGATCTCAAAAAATCTCACAAAATAAAAGCTTACGATGTTGGAAAAGCTCTATTAGACAAGGGGTTTCACTCTCCAACAATATATTTTCCATTAATTGTTGAAGAAGCATTAATGTTTGAACCAACTGAAACTCAAACCGTTGAAACATTAGACGATCTAGCTGAAAGTATAAAACTTATAGTTGAAGAATTATCAGCACCAGGTGTGAATCTTGCGGATTATCCTAAAAACTTACCTGTAGGTAGACCCAATGAGTTGATTCCTGCAAAACACCTTACTGTTCACTGGGGAGATTTTGAACTTCTTGAATTAACTGAATAGACTGTTGGTATGGCAGTTTCAACCTTAGAAGTAGATAGAAATATAGCAACTCTTCGGTTAAATTCACAAGCATTTTCAGAACTTTCAAATAAAGAACTAGCTTCTATGTTTGAGGAGTCAATTCAAAACATTAAAGGTATAGCATATTTCTGGGCAACAATTGGCTCAGACAATAAAGGGATAAAGAATACTGTTGCTGAAGGAGAAGAGTGGTTAGGAGGCCCCTTTGCCTCAACAATAGGTCTTCAGTATTATATAGACTATTTAACTTCAGGTAGTACTTCCTTAGTTAATGAAGACCGAATAAAAAAAAATAGAATTCAAGTTTTTCCAAATAAAAATATAGAAAAACTATTATTTCCTTTTATCAAGGCTGATGTTCATTTTAATAAAAACATGACGCCTAAAACAATAGTTGAAACAAGAGGATTTGGTAACAGATTAGGTTTTAAAAAGGGGATAACTCTAATACTTGGTGCAGGTAATGTATCATCAATACCACTTCTAGATACGATCTACGACATGGTTGTTAACAGACATACTATTTTGCTTAAGTTAAATCCAGTTAATGATTACCTTCTACCAGTGTTTGAAAAAGTTTTTGAAAACTTTATAGATAAAGGATTCATGATTGTTACAAAAGGAAATATAGATATTTCACAATATATGACCAATCATGCTGGAGTAACAAATATGCATCTAACAGGATCTGATAAAACTTATGAAAATATAGTTTATGGTCGGCTACTGTCGGAGAATGAAAAGGGTAAAAAAACATTACAAAAATTAAATAAAAAACCTTTTACTACTGAATTAGGTAATGTAACCCCTTTTATAATACACCCAGGAAATTGGAGTAAATCTGAAATAAGATATCAAGCTCGGAAAATAGCCACAGCAAAATTAAATAATAATGGATTTAATTGTATAGCAGCTCAAGTAATTGTTTTACCTAAAGACTGGAGACATACACCATCGTTAATACATGAAATTAAAAAACAGCTTTCTAATGAGAAAGACCGGTTAGCGTATTATCCAAATAGTATTGAAACACTTACAACATTAAAGTCTGATAATAAATTCACACAAGTAAATGATCTGACTTGCGCAACACCACATTTAACGAAAGATTTAGAACTTAACGATTACTTTGAAAATAATGAAGTTTGGTCTTCCACACTATTTTTTAAAGAAATTGAATACGAAGACGAAACAGATTTCTCTAATAAAGCTATAAGTTATGTCTCCAATGATCTGTGGGGCAACCTCGGTGTTGCTGTTCTTATTAAAAACTATTCATCCAAAAAAAATGAACATATTCTCAATAATTATGTAGAAAATTTAAATTATGGAACAGTAGCAATTAACGAATGGCCAGCGCTGGGATTTATTATTCCTACAATGCCTTGGGGTGGTTTTCCTGGGAATAAAGACTCAAATATTCAAAGTGGGCAAGGTTATGTACATAATGCATTTTTCTTTGAATCCCCACAAAAGGGAGTGCTTTATTCAAAATTTAAGTTACCGTTTATTGATCCTGTTTGGTTTACTTCAAACAAGAAGGGTAGCCGGGTGTTTAAGAATCTCACTTACTATCAAATTGATAATTCTAAAAGAAACCTTATAAAGTTAATTTTTTCAGCACTAATATAGCAATATGAAAAAGTTTTCTTTACTTGCACTATCTATAATTTTAATTGGATGCTCTTCAACAAGTGAAGTAGCGGATGTTGAAACCAATAATCCTCCAACAACAATAGCTGACAATCAAACAACTACTACATCTCAAAACTCAACAGATAAACCTGTAGAAGTAGTGGAAGAGTATGTTTTTGATATAGAAAGAATGTCAGCACTTACTGGATTAGAAATAGCCCCAGAATTGTGGTTAAAAAGACCAAGAAGGGTCCTAGCTTTTAAGGTTGATAATAATATTAATGCAAGGCCCCAGTCAGGACTACAAGAAGCTGATGCAATATTTGAGATTCTCGTAGAAGGTGGAATGACAAGATTTCTAGCCTTTTTCCTTGATAAATCATCAAGTTATTTAGGACCTATACGTTCTGCTAGACCTACTGACCCAACAGTCATCAGGCCACTTGGAGGTACTCTTATTGTTTCTGGAGCTACTGGTGGACTAATTCCAACCATTAGAGAATCTGGTGTACCGGTTTTGGAAGAAACTTCAGCCCCAGCTATGTTTAGAATTTCAAATAGAAATGCACCGCATAACCTGTATGCTGATACTGAACTTGTTAGGGGTGTTATAAATGATAAAGGATATTATTTCTTGCAGCCAGGGCCTGAACCTCTGTATGAATTTGGTAAAGATCAAACTAATTGGGAAGAAGGAGCAGCAAGGGTAACTGTAAAATATAGCGAATTTTCAACAGTTATTTGGAAATTAGGAGATAGTGGCTATGAAAGATTTATTATTGATGGATATTCACAAAATAAGGAAGCAGTAGCTCATAATTTTATAACTCAAGATGGAAATTATACAGATATTTTAAAGACAGAGACAATAGTTGTTATCCAAGGTCCTCTTTACAATGATGAAAACACAACTCTTCCAAGCATACTAACTGTTGGTGTTGGCCCAGTTACAATTTTTAATAATGGTAATTTAATCGAAGGAACATGGAGAAGAAACGATATAAAAGAACCGTTTACCTTTACAGATTCAAATCAAGAACCAATAAAAGTGCCACCGAGTTCACAGTGGGTACATATAGTTCCTACTTCAGGAGAAATTACTTGGAATAATAGTTAATTGTTTCAATCATTAATATTATCTCTTTTATTACTTAGTTCTCAACCTGCTGCTGACTATTCATGTGTAGATGAATATGCAAACCATCCTGTAAGAAATCAATTTATGTTACAGATCGTCCTGAAGTCATACAATTATTACACAGGAGAAATTGATGGTGAGATAGGACCACTTTCCATTAATGCCCTTAAAGACTTTCAACGTAGTAATAATGCTGGAGTGGACGGAATTTTAGGACCAGAAACTTGCTACAAATTACTTAACAAATCCACATTAGTAAAAAAAGAAAAAAGCATAGTTGAGTTAAAAAATATAGAAAATGCAGATTCATTTTCTCAGGAAATAAACGATGCTCAAATTATATTGAAACAACTTGGCCTTTATACAAGCAGCATAGATGGTATAAATGGTCCAGGTACGAAACGTGCTGTTAAAGAATTTCAATCAAAAGCTGGTCTTTCTCCCGATGGAGTTATTGGACCACAAACATTAGTAGCTCTATCTAAAGGTGAAAACGCATACACAACTGAGAATATTGTTGCTGACTCGAAAGCAGATATAATTGAAGTATCGACACCAAATTCATCAAGTTCAGCTATCGATTTAAGAAACTATAATCCCAATACTACGTGTGTTGATGGTTATGTAAATAGCAGTGATGTATGGGTTCCAGATCCGTGTTTTTATCCAGTTTTTGTTTATCGATTTGGAGAGATAGCTCAAGTTAATTCACAAAATGAATTAGATTCGTATTTAGGTGCTAGGTGGTCTTTAACTAAAGAAAAAACATACTCATCTATAGGCCCAGTAAATACACAAAACTATACACCTGGAGTAAATTCACCAGTTAATGGTTTACCTATGGCACCTGGTTCCAATAATTCGATTGTTATTGGAATAAAAAATGACAATAATGTTAGAGCTAGACCTCAATCAGGTCCTCAAAATGCAGATGCTGTAGTTGAAGTTCTTGTAGAAGGTGGTATGACAAGGTTTATCAATATTTTCTATCAAAGTGATACTACTTATCATGGACCAATAAGATCTGCTAGACCTACAGACCCTACAGTGTTAAGACCCCTTGGTGGAGTTCTCGTTGCCAGCGGGGCAACAGGAGGTTTGATTCCTGAAATAGTTGATATTGGCGTTCCTGTAATAACAGACACGAGACCGGAGTATTTTAGAATTTCAGATAGAAAAGCTCCCCATAATCTTTATGCAGATACAGAAAAACTAAAAAAACTTGCAGTTAGAAGAGGGTACGTGAAGGATGCGAACCCACAACCATTATTTGCTTGGGGTGAACCTTCCCTAACTAGTTGGTCTAATAACTCCTACCTAACGTTAGCGTTTTCTTCACAGACTAGAACTACGTGGACTTGGAATGGTGCAAATTATGTTAGAACTTACTATGACGCATACAAAGGTAGTTCTGATGGTAATATTCACAATTGGGTAGATTCAAATGGTAACCAAGGACAAATATCTACAACAACAGTAATAGCATTATTTTGTGAGCCTTATATCCATCCATTGCAATTACCATCTGTAAAAACTGTTGGTAACGGTAGAGCAATCATTCTACATGAAGGAAAATTACTCGATGCATTTTGGAAAAGAGGATCCAATCTTGATCCTTTTCATATTGTAGATTCAAATGGTAACGAATTATTTATTCCTAAAGGAAAAGTTTGGATATCTCTTGTTCCAGATACAAAAAGTCCTAGTTTTGGTTAAATAACTTTACTTTTTGATAAAGGCCGTGGTAATCTTATAGTGCGTTTCAATTAAGTGTGATACGCAGCCCTGTTGGGAAGCCCTCTTCATTGGGGGCTTCCGTAT
>JAHEGS010000082.1 GCA_024645005.1 Bacteroidota bacterium | reverse complement strand
TCCAGGATTATGTAAGAATCTGGATTAATAGCTCTTACTTCATTAAATATTCTTTTTATGTTATTTACTCTTGACAAATCATATGCTCCCCAAGCGTTCAAATTGCCTAGTGTATTTTTCTGAGTAAAACCTTTGGATAGATCAAAACGGAAACCATCAATATGGTATTCGTTTATCCAATACTCTAAATTTTGTTTCATGTATGCTCTGAATGCAGGGCTTTCGTGATTAAAATCATACCCAACGTTAAAATCATGTTTAGCGTCTTGGTTAACAAAGGGATTTGTGGCATCAGGCTTATTATTTTTTGAGTCCCAATAGAGTTGACATAGTGGATTCTGACTAAACCCGTGATTGAAAACGACATCTAAGATAACAGCAATACCTCGTTCATGACAAGCATCAACTAACCTTTTAAAATCACTGGATGTTCCATAGAATTTATCCAAAGCTCCATGATATGAAGGGTTATATCCCCAACTTTCATTACCTTCAAATTCATTTATTGGCATAAACTCTATTGCATTAATGCCTAAATTAGAAAGGTAGTCTAGAGTATCATAAAGACTTTTATAACTATGATCATCTAAAAAATCTCTAACTAATAATTCGTAAATAATTAATTTGTGTTCCTCTGGTGCTTTGAAACTTTCATCATTCCAATCAAACTCTTTCTTACCCATATCTAGAATAGTAGCATACCCCGTGAATGTTCCAGATTTAATAATGTATGGATCAGGGTATACATTTGATTCAATGTATCGATCATTCCATGAGTCTGCAACCAACTCACTGTATGGATCGGCAATTGTTACTTCTCCGTCTACTAAGTACTGAAAAGCATATTTTTTTGTTGAGTCAAGGTCTTTAATATATGTCCACCACGTAGAATTGTCGGAATCGAGCTTCATTGCGTAATCGCTTTTGACCATCCATTGGTTAAAGTCACCTATGACATGAACATGTTTTTTATTTGGAGCATATAAACTCAGGAAAATACTTGTTGGTGAAACTTTAACCACACCTAATTTTGTTGAAATTGGCAAATCTGACTTATTGGGGCCGCTGAATACAATGAAATGAGCTGTATCGCTAACAAAATCAGAGCCATTTTCAGCAGTTAGTATGACCTCGTAATCGCCTTCCAAAGATGGTTGATACACATCCATTATACTATCACCAATTACTTCTTTTACTTTACTTCCGTTTACAAATAACTTCATAGTGGATGAAGAAGAGGCAAAACCTTTAAGTAGAATATTATTTCCCAATTCATAGATGGTGTTTGGTGTTGGAGAGGCTAGTTGCGTGTAAAATCCATCATCGTACAGGTTGATGAAAATATCTGATCCATCAGAATTCCTGCCAGTTATTTCACCTGTTTTGTCTCTGAATAAAATCGCAATCTGTAATATTTTTTCGGTTTCGGGAATTCCATAAAATTCATGAATCTTTCCAATAGTCAAAGTATATTTATTGTCCGAGATTTTTGTCATTACAGGGGCTTTGTCAGTGCCCCATGTTCCTTGGACATATTTCCAATCTGAACCTGTTTTACTCTGATCAGTAATTAAACCAGTATGAGCATAAATGGTTCCCTGAAAATCTTGTAAACCTTTACTTCCAAATGTGGCATCAAAAGTTAGTTCGATTTCGTCTTGTGAGCTCGGAAATGTAGGGTTGGGTACGACAACTTGTGCACCTAACGTGTGACTTGCGAAAATCAAAAATAGAAGCTTGATTAATGACCATTTCATGGATACAAAGTTGCATATTTTTAGATTATTTTATATTCGTATGATATGAAATTTCTTTTTTTGTTGGCACAAATTCTAATTATAATCGAAGCACATTGTTGCCGTAATACCTTTAAATACAGAGGTTTAATCCGGGCAATATGTCAGGCTTTTATCTTAAAAAAAATAAAATATATATTTGCCAAAAATCACTTTGTGTAAAAAATACACTAAGATTTTGGTTAAAAACAATCATGAATAGAAAAATTTCAATTCTTGGCAGAAAAGGTCTGATGATGATAATTTTATCGTTAGCATATGCTAGTTATTCTCAGACAAATATTTCAGGTACTATTTCGGATAACTTCACAAAAGAACCACTTGTTGGAGCTTATGTTTTACCAATCAATGGTCAAGGTGGGGCTATTTCAGACTTAGATGGTAAGTTTACTTTAGAGATAAATGAATCTGTCAAACAATTTAAAGTAACATTTGTGGGTTACACGCCTCAAACTATTGACATTAGCAATCAGACAAAGTTTCAAATTCTATTGGTTTCTGAGGACAAACTTGATGAAGTTCTTGTTATTGCTTACGGAACACAAAAAAAATCAGATAAAACGGGTGCTGTTACGCAAGTGACATCCAAAGAATTAAATAAAGGAAGAATTACGGACCCTATCCAAGGTATGCAAGGTAAAGCAGCTGGAGTTAATATTTCTAAACAGGGTGGAGATCCCAACGGAGCATTTAGTGTTAACATTCGTGGTGCAGCAAGTATAACTGGAGGCACGGGTCCTTTGTATGTAGTTGATGGGGTTGTGGGAATTGATCCCACAACTCTTAATCCAGATGACATTGAATCTTTCAACATACTTAAGGATGCGGCATCAACATCGCTTTACGGAACACAGGGCTCAAATGGTGTAATCATTATTACCACTAAGGGTGGATCTTTTGGTGGAAGAATTTCCGATCAAATTAAAGTAGAATACAACAATTTTATATCGTTTGATAAAGTGGCTAATCGTTTGGATTTTTTGACAGGCAACCAACTTCGTCAATATGCCGATGACGTCAACTCACAAAACTTTTCTGATAATGGTGCAAATACAGATTGGATGGATGAAATCTATCGAACAGGTATTTCACACCAACATACATTAGCCTTTAGTAAATCTGACGAAAATACAAGTTACAGAGCATCGATTTCTACCAATAACTTAATTGGTGTTATCAAAGGGTCCAGCAGAGATCGATACATTGCCCGATTAAATATTTCTCAAAAAGCCTTGAACGATAAACTTACACTTACAGCCAGATTAAGTGGTACAATTCAGAAAAGTGATTTCATTCAGTATGGGGGAGGAAGTAGTCCGGATAATGTTATTTATCAAGCCATGAGAAGAAGTCCCACGGATCCAGTATTTAATCCAGACGGAACGTATTATGAATCAGATAGAAGTTTTCAGTACAATAATCCTGTTGCACTTATTGAACAAACTCAAAACGAGCAAGACGCCAAAAAATTACTTGGTAATTTTGATGCTTCCTATGCAATCTCTGATCATTTAACTGCCCAAATTAACACGGCATATGCAAGAGATGACAATCAATCATTTTATGCTCAGCCAGCATCTGCATTCAGTAATACAACTAATGGGTTAGCTGCTCGATCGTATAACAATAAAAACTACAAGTACGTTTCTGAGATATTAAATTATAATAACTCATTCAATAAAAAACATAACTTAAATTTAATAGGTGGGCACTCATGGCAGAGTGTTTCTTATGATGGCTTTAGAGCAGAAGCTAGAAACATTGATCCATTCTACGAAGATGTTCAATCAAATAATTTACAAGCCTATTCGCAAATTGAATGGGGATATGTATCTTCATATCGATCTATTGAAGAAGGTTTAGCTTCAGTTTTTTCAAGGGCCATATATGATTTTGATAAGAAATATTATTTGACAGCATCTTTGCGAAGAGATAAGTCGACCAAATACGGCGATGATATAGAATGGGGAACATTTTGGGCAGTGTCATCTGCTTGGAATATTGCTAAAGAAAAATTTATGCAAAATGTTTCCTTGGTTTCTGAACTCAAATTGCGAATAGGCTATGGATTAACTGGAAACGCTGATATCCCAAATGGTATAGACCGTATATTATATCGTCCAACAGGGCTTGCACAAAATGCCGAAACTGGAGAATTAGAAGTAGTATGGAATAACAATCAAGGTAATATTTCGAATCCGAATCTAGCTTGGGAAGAAGTAAACGAATTAAATGTAGGGTTAGACTTTGGTTTATTAAAAAATAGAATTACGGGTTCTCTTGAGATATATCAAAAAACAACTCAAGGATTAGTCATGGAAGTAGCAGTGCCAGTACCACCAAATATTGCACCTAAGAAGTATGAGAATTCTGGAGAGATACAGAATAATGGTATTGAGCTAACCTTGAATGCTGTTGTTTTAGATAATAAAAACTTTACTTGGAAATCAACAATTGCTGTATCAAGTAATAAACAGGAAACGATTACTTTAGGTAATCTTGAGACTAATCAGCTAGGTATTAAGAAACTATATGTTTCTGGTCGAGGATTAGTTGGAGGTGACAATTATACTCAGGTTATTTTACCAGGGCATGAAATTGGTTCATTTTTCTTGCCAGTATATGTTGGTTTGTCAAGCGATGGCAAATTTTTATTTGAAACTGCATCCGGTGGTGTAACTAGAGATGTAACTCAAGCACAACGGCAATTTGTAGGTTCTGCTCAACCGGACTTAATCATTGGTTGGTCAAATTATTTTAAATTGTATAAAGGATTTGATGCTAGTTTCAGTTTACGTGGAATTTTTGGCCATCAAATATTTAATGTAACAAAAATGGTGTTTAGTAATCCTGCTGACGCACCAACTTTGAATGTATTAGAGTCAGCGATTTCAGGAGAAGCTGCAGGATTAACTAGTGACCCAACAATCAGTACATATTATCTAGAGGATGGGGACTTCATTAAACTCGATAATATATCATTTGGATACAATATTCACTTTAAATCAGAGAGTAGTATCAAAAACCTAAGAGTTTTCTTGAACAGTAATAACTTATGGATGTGGACTAAATATACCGGTTTAGATCCTGAGTTAAACTTTAGCGGAACAGAATTCGGTAGAGACCAATATGATGTATATCCAAGAACAACAAGTTTAACAATTGGTTTAAACGCCTCATTTTAATTATATTAGAAGTTGTAAAAATGAAAAAAATACTTTACTCAGTTTGTATATTATTAGCAGTATCGTGTACCAAATTTGATGATGCGTTATATGATAGCAGTTCAATAGCAAAACAGTCTATTGGACCAGTTTATAAAGAATTAGCAGATCTTATTGATGACAACGGTTGGTGGTTTTGGGCCCAGGAGGTAAGTAGTGACGAAGTAGTTTTTCCTGTTCGAGGAACAGATTGGAATGACGGTGGTAAATGGAGGGTTCTTCATCAACATACTTGGACAAATGACGTTGATGCAGTAAATTCTATGTGGTCACATTTATTTGACGGGGTCAGAGAAGCTAATAAATTACTGGATGTTTTATCTGAACAAGAAGGAGATCCTTTAGTGGCAGTGGATATTGCTAAAATTAAAACTCTTCGTGCATTTTTTATGTACCTAGCAATGGATAACTATGGAGATATTCCTATCATTACATCATTTGTAAATGCACCTCCTCTTCCGTTTAAGGCAAAACGAGATGAAGTCTACTCTTTTTTAATAGATGATTTAAAAACAGCAG
Source organism: Bacteroidota bacterium (assembly GCA_024645005.1). Classification (GTDB taxonomy): domain Bacteria; phylum Bacteroidota; class Bacteroidia; order NS11-12g; family UBA9320; genus UBA9320. The sequence goes on along the minus strand of JAHEGS010000082.1, from coordinate 157 downwards.
CTCCTATACTCCCTGTAAGTACTAATAAATTTGCTGTTTCCAGAGGAATGGCATATAGTCTAATGGCTAAGCTTTATCTGAACGCAGAGGTTTACACAGGAACTTCAGCTTACGCTGAAGCTGAAGCTATGTGTGATAGTGTAATCAACCTAGGTAC
>JAHEGS010000076.1 GCA_024645005.1 Bacteroidota bacterium | reverse complement strand
CTGTCTTGGATACAGCCAAAACACTGGAAAGAAAAGGCAGAGCAAAAGTTAGTTATGTAAAATTGGATGTATATGGAAAAGCAGATCTTGAGGATCTTGAAGATCTTGCCAAAAAATACCCAGGAAGTTTGATTAGCTTAATGCATGCCAACAACGAAATAGGCTCTCTGAACGATGTACATGCTATTAGCAAGATAGCAAGAGAGAACCAATGCTATTTTCATAGCGATACCGTTCAAACCATTGGGCATTACCCTCTTGATTTATCCTCTTGGGATGTCGATTTCATCACCTGCTCTGCTCACAAATTTCATGGACCTAAAGGAGTCGGATTTATGTATAAAAACAAGTCTCTCAAAATTAGTCCCATGGTAACTGGAGGAGGACAAGAAAGTGCTATGCGAGCGGGTACAGAAAACGTAATTGGTATCATTGGTTTGGCCAAAGCACTTGAAATAGCCAATACAGGGATAGAGGACAAGATTAAATCTATACAAGCGATTAAATCTTATTTCATCCAACAACTCGGTGAAAAAATTAAAGGTACTTGCTACAACGGTGACATCTCACCTGAAGGAGGCTTATATACCGTATTAAACGTATCCCTACCTCCATCCGAGAAATCATCTACGCTGTTGTTTCAACTAGACATCAACGGTGTATACGTGAGCGGGGGTTCTGCATGCAATAGTGGTGCACAAGGAGCTAGTCATGTGCTTAAGGGGATTAATCACCCAGACAACCGATCAGTGGTCCGTTTCTCATTCAGCAAATACACAACCATTCAAGAAGTAGACTACGCCATTGATAAACTTAATGAACTGATTTAAGTTTTTTAAGCAATATCATATCCCTTTATAAAATTCAATGAAACTAATGTAAATTGCATCAATGAAATATAGTATTCTATTTTTTATCATCACACTTCTGGGATGTACTCACTCTAACAAAAACCAATCGGAAAGTCATCAAATAGAAACCATTGATCAGTTGATTAGTAACTGGCATCAAAGTGCAGCAAATGCCAATATTGATGTATATATGAATCTAATGGATTCTAGTTTTATATATGTTGGTACAGATGCTACTGAAAAATGGAATAAAAAAGAATTTACCACATTTTGTAAGCCTTATTTCGACCAAAAAAAGACATGGGATTTTAAATCTCTGGATAGAACAATAGGCATTGACCAAAACACAGCATGGTTTTACGAAATACTTAAAACACACATGGGAACATGCAGGGGGTCAGGTATTTTAAGATTGAAAAATCAACAATGGAAATTGAAACAATACGTGCTATCCCTTGCTATTCCCAATGAAAATATGAATGAGGTGAAACAGGTCATTCACTCCAATGATTCTATTTTTCAGGAGAGTTTTAAGAGATAAGATAGGATTACTCCACCCAATCTGCGATGAACATATTTGTCTCACGCGTACCCCCATTGTTTCTGTTGCTTGAAAACACCAGTTGTGTTCCATCTGGAGAAAACATAGGGAAACTATCAAAGACATCATCAAACGTGATCTGTTCCAGGCCGGTTCCGTCAAGATTAATCATAAACAAATTAAACTTGGGTCTACCCCCTTTTTTGCTGTGATGATTACTGCAAAAAATAATCTTCTGACCACTTGGATGAAAAAACGGAGCCCAATTGGCACTACCTAAATCAGTGATCTTTCTTAAATCAGAACCATCTACATTACAAACGTAAAGTTCCATATTGGTTGGTTGTACCAAACCTTGATTTAACAAGTCTTTATATTCTTTGATTTCCTCATCAGTCTTTGGACGCGAGGATCTAAAAACAAGTTTCGTTCCATCAGGAGAGAAAAAAGCACCACCATCATAACCCAATTCATGAGTAACTTGTTGCACATCAGACCCATCAATATTCATAGTGTATAATTCTAAATCACCAGAACGTGTACTTGTAAACACAATTTTATCTCCTTTGGGAGATACCGTAGCCTCTGCATCATACCCTTCTCTATTAGTCATTTTTTGAATAATATTCCCATTCAAATCAGCTGTGTAAATTTCAAAATCTTCATAAATGGGCCACACATATTTAGCTCCTCTCGAAGGTTCAGGAGGGCAATTTTCATCTCCTTCATGCGTACTTGCATAAATAATAGTTGAATCACCAGGCATAAAATAACTGCACGTAGTTCTGCCCATTCCAGTACTCACTAATGGTGGAATGGAATCGGTCCATGATTGGTTGGTTTGAGTTACATATATCTGATCACAAGGAGCATTCCATGCTGGATTTTTAGCTTGAAATACAAGCTTTGAACCATCAAAGCTAAAATAAGCTTCTGCATTATCACCACCAAAAGTAATTTGACGAATATTCTTAAGGTGACTTTCGCCATCGTATGCCAGCGTATCTCCAATAGTTTCAATCATATTTTCTGTTGATTCTGATTGCTGATTATCTTGTTTTAAACAGCCCAAAGTCAATAAACAAAATAAAATCCACCCATAATTTTTCATAATTCAATATTAATTATTATTCCCATGAAAACACAACAAATAACAAAGGAATTGCTTGTGTAAATTATGAATAAGGTGATTTTAAATTAATGTATTTAAAGTTTATCAAGTTCGATTTTAGTCAATGTAAATGCATACACCAAACCATCAGAAAATTCTGACAATTTTATTACAAATTATAGGTCAGCTAAAGAATTTCGTACTCAAAAGTAGGATGACCTGATATTCCTTGGTCGTTAAGGTAATCAACAAATCGGAGTTTACACGGATAAGCTGAATTTGTAGAAATCAGATATGTCATATCAGGTAGGATTTCATAGGCATTTTTATCGAGATTAAATCTTTTCCAATCCCAACCGATAATGTCTTTTCTATTAGAAAGCTGGGTCTGATCGAAGTTACTAGCATTGATCTTCTCAAAATCGTCATTTAAAAGATAGGCAGATGCATCCCCCAGTATTAATCCATATATAGTGTAGTCTTGTGATACGTCATCAACCGTTATATAATCCGTGTACTTGCCTAAGGCAAGATCATATTCTTTAGTCTTAGGCAAATATAGCTTGGTATCATTTCTAAGATTGAAATAGAAATCATCTTCAACTATTTCGTTTACAAACTCATTATTACCATCTAAATCTTTGTATTTGAGGACAACTCCATTAGATGTTCTGTCAACTTTAAGCACCATAAATCCCATCGAATTGTATTCATTATCAAACCCCATGTTAACCACATAAATCTGATCTTCCAATAATTCCCATTGAGTTAAGCTATCATTCAACTGATCGGTAAGAAAAGAAAAAGATAAGCCAGTCGTATCGTCCGTATCTTCCCAATTTGTTGTAGCGTTTGCAACACTCATGCTTCTAAAATAATTGATCTGAATTTCATCTGGAGTAATGTGTAAATCCCAATCCATGGGACTTGCTTTCGCAACTATTTTACCCTCATCCAACGAATAAAAAACCACATCATTTTTATTAGGACCAGCATCAATAGATACCGATTGGTATATTCTGGGACTTGGTTCAACTTTTTCTTCCTTTGGAAAACATGAGATGATTGTAACAACAAATACGAATGTGATTTTATTTAAATAGTTCATATCGAATGGTCATAAAATAGGTTGTTCCAGGACTAATGGAAATAAAAGAGGTACTGGGTGTATGGGCTCCGACATTGGTAGTATTGGCATTCACATTAACAACACCTAAAATATTACGAACACCTATTGTCGTTTTAAATCGTTTATCCCCCCATAATTTATGGATCGTTGCATCCATCATGGTGTAAGCATCCTGTTCTTGGATATTTAAATTTGAATTATCTTCATCCGAAAACACACGACTAACTGCTCCAAAGTGATTAACAAACAAACTAAACGTGGTATTAAAATCTGACCAAGTGTACCTCGGATTGATAGCAAATTGAGGCGAAAAGAAGAAATCTGTTTTAGATACATCCACCCCATTATAAATACCCGTATAGTTAAATGAAAAATTGACTTTAAAATCATTATGAGTGAGATTCTGACTCAACCCTCCTCCTACAGACTGATATACACCTATATTACCATACTGAGCCTGAATAGGACCTGTAACTATCAATTCAATTTTATTTTGGATGGTATTAAAAAATGCATCTACGCTAGTTGATGATTCTAATTTTCCAATCTTAGAATATTTGGTGTATGATCCCGTAAAAGAGTGAGAAGATTCAGAACTTAAGAATGAATTACCGAAAACTTCGTGCCTACTATCACTAAAATTTAGATAGAGCTCTTTCAAAGAAGGAGCTCTGAAACCCCTACCATATGCAAGCTTGAGGATTTGTGAGTTACCCAGATTAACCTTAGATTGCAAAGAGTATAATAAAGGTGCATCAAAGGCTGAGTTATAAGCATATCTAACACCAGCTCTGAGTAACAAATAAGACGTAAATTGCTTTTCAGCACTGCCAAATAAAGCTACATCATATTGAAACTGTTCATTATCCTTTATGCGATTTCCTGTGCCTACTTCATAATTAGCATCCAAACCTAAAAGTGTTTCTATACCTCTTGATTTTTTTTGATCTGGTCCAAATATCACTCGAAATACCGAAGCATTGAAAGTTTGAGTGTCTTGCTCTGACTTACCTGGCACTTCTTGTTCTTCCAAAGTGATTAAATCTTTTAAGTATTTGTTTTTGATACGCTTAAAATTGTTATTCCCTGCAATAAGTTGAATGCTTGACTCACCAATTTTATTTTCATAACTCAAACTATTATCAACTCGGAAATTGGTATAATGCTGATCAATTGCTGTCTCACCATACGGCAACAATGGCAATCCTCTATCGAGCAATTTAGATCGAATCAACTCAGACCTAACATTGATTTTTGCATCGTCATGTCTGTAATTATACTGAAATCTTGCACTGTATTGTTCTTTTGGTATCCAATCAAATGTTCGATCATCATTGGTTTGGCTCCAGCCAGTAAACATCATTCTACCACCACTAAAGGTCACAAAATGGTTGTCAAATCGATTTGATGCTGTACCAGAGATATTGTATTGACCATCAGACTCATAATTGGTATTGAGGTTGAATCGCGGCTTCAATCCATCATTAGAAGTAATCAAGTTGATACTTCCGGCTAGGGCGTTACTTCCATAAATAACAGACATCGGACCACGGATAATCTCTATCTGTTTCATGTTCTCTAAATTGAATTGCTCCAAATCCAACTGATTAAATAAACGACCTATCACTGGAACTCCATCAATTAGCAATTTTACGTTGTCTCCACTTACCCCCATTAAACTCAACCCTGCTGAACCTATGGCATTATCCCTACTTATCCGAATATTATTTTGAAAAGATAGAGCATCTTTTAAATCAACTGCACCCAACTGCTCAATCTGTTGACTCGATATTTTTGAAATATTAAGAACCGTATTTGTAAAGGATTTTTTTGAATGAATATCCGTGACGATAACTTCATTTAGATTATAGAATGGTTTTGAGAGTTTAACTTGATGTGTTGAGTTTGGAAAAACAACCAAAACTTTGGGAGAGTATCCTTCAGAATAAATGATAACTTCTTTAGTATCAGTTAATGATAATTGCAATACACCTTGTTGAGACTCATGTGTCACCGAATCCGTTGAATTGTGATAACTGCATTTAAACCGATTAATACTGAAGTTTGTTTCAGCATCAATAGGATATATAATGGTTTGTGCCCACC
>JAHEGS010000075.1 GCA_024645005.1 Bacteroidota bacterium | reverse complement strand
ATAAACTCGTCCATAGCCACCAGTTGCTAGAATTGTTTTTTTTGATTTGAAGACACGTAATTTACCGTCTTCTAAACACCACGCCACTACTCCACAACATGCACCGTCAACCATGAGAAGATCCAGTACGAAGTATTCAATATAATAATCACAACCATGTTTTAAGGATTGCCCATAAAGGGTATGTATAATGGCATGACCAGTTCTATCTGCGGCAGCACAGGTTCTTTGAGCAGTGCCTTCTCCATAATTTTTTGTCATTCCACCAAATGCTCTTTGATATATTTTACCATCCTCAGTTCTACTAAATGGAACACCATAATTTTCTAATTCTAAAACTGCTTTTGGTGCATTCTTACACAAATACTCAATTGCATCTTGATCACCTAACCAGTCGGAACCTTTAACAGTGTCATACATGTGCCAACGCCAGTCATCTTCACCCATGTTACCAAGTGCAGCTGAGATGCCGCCTTGTGCTGCAACAGTATGACTTCTGGTAGGAAAGACTTTTGATATACATGCAGTTTTGTAACCATTTTCGACAGCACCAACTGTTGCTCTTAAACCAGCACCGCCGGCGCCTACAACAACTACATCATAATCATGATATTCTATTTCGTATGACATTTTTAATTAACACTTATTAATATTACTGAGAGCGAAACTATTGCTAAAATACTGACAACAAACAAGTTGATAGCAATAAATAACATCTTCTTCGAAAGTTCACTGTGAACATAGTCCTCAATTACTTCGTGAAGTCCCAGTCTCATATGAAGTAAGCCAATTATAGCAAAAATCAACACTAGGAGCAGGAACCATATTGAACCAGCCTCAACTATGATCTGCTCGTAAGTCATTGAAGATAACTGTAAAATTTTTACTAAAAAGTACGAAACCAAGGGTATGAGCGCAATTGAGCTGTATTTTTGAAAAAGCCATGTTTTTTTTCCTGAATTACTCATAAAACTGACAAAACCCAGATCACAGTTGTCATGATTAAGGAGCCTATTATTACTGCCCAGCCAGTGACTTTAACTACTGATAGATCTAAACCATAGCCATAGTCCCAGCCCAAATGTCTAATACCATTTAAGGTATGAAAACAAACTGCCCATGTATATCCAATCATAATAGTACGACCGATAAAATTAGAAATTAAGAAATTGAAGAAATCAAAATAAAACTCCCCTAAACTTAGACAGAGCAACCATGCGGATAAAATAATTGTGCCCAGAGATAGGATTATTCCAGTAATTCTGTGCAGAATGGAAAGCACTGAAGTAATCTGCCACCGGTAAATTTGTAAGTGTGGCGAGAGTGGGTTATTCATAAGAAAGTATCCAATTAATGTATAACATACATTATATATGTATCCTTACATCTTATGTATTACTTTTTCTTTGGAATCAAGGCCCAATAATCAAGGCTAAGCAAGACATTTTGATTAAATTTACCATCTTCATTTTTGTCTTGAAAGTCGGAAGCTGGTGCATCACCGATTCCATTAGTTTTGATTCTAATTGCTCCAATATTTTCATTAATATCTAATACATCAATAATTTCACTCCACGAAAACACGGTCTTGCCCGCAAAACATGGTGCGGCGTGTGATCCGCCATTGATACCAACTATTTTAAATGCATTGGCTAGCCCGTTGAATGATAATGATCTCACCAAACTAATTACGTGACCACCGTAAACAATACGCTTACCAAACCGTCCTTCTTTTTCATAATAATGATTGAAGTGAACCTTGGCAGTATTTTGATATAATTTAGTTGCTAACATATGCTCAGATTCTTCAACAGTCATGCCATCAATATGATCTATTTTTTCACCAACAGTAAAATCTTCAAATGAAGCTGTTGAGCCCGAGTCTGTATGATTAAAATTGTTTAAGTCAAAATTATAAGACAAAGCGATTTCTTGTATGTCAACTTTTGATAATTCATTCGGTAATTCAGGTAGAGTGGTCTTAGTATCTAAAGAACCTTTATTTTTTTTCTTTACCATGACCCATCTTTTAAAATCTAGGACAACTTCATTATTTTGATTAGTACAAATTGAATTAACATACACTACACCAGTTTCACCGTTGGAGTTTTCTTTTAAGCCTATAACATGAGAAGTAGATTTAATGGTATCACCAGGATAGACAAGTTTAAGAAATTTGCAGTCAGCATAACCAAGATTTGCAAGTGCATTAAGAGAAATATCTGGTACCGTCTTGCCAAAAGCTATATTAAACAACAAAAAATCATCAATTGGAGATTCTCTTAATGCCAGATTTTTTGCAAATTCATTTGATGAATGCAATGCAAACCTTGTTCCGTAAAGCGCCGTGTAGAGCGCCACATCACCATGTGTTATTGTTCTTGGTGTGGCATGATCAATCTTTTGGTTTAACGAAAAGTCTTCAAAGAAATTTCCAACACTATTTTTATTTTGTGAAGTCATAGTTTATTTACCTAACAAATTTTTAAAAGCTAATAATTTTCTTGCTCTGATAACGTGAAGTTCTTCTATTTGTTTCCCATCAACGATTATTACACCAACTTTAGGATTTTCTTTTCGTGCCTCCTCATACGTAAGAACTATTTTTTCAGCATCATTTATTTCATCGTCACTTGGTGAGTAAACTTTATTACATATATCTACTTGTGATGGATGAATTAGTGTTTTGCCATCAAGACCTAAGCCACTTCCATATTTACATTCCTCCTCAAACCCCTTAGCATCCTTTATATTATTATAAACACCATCAATAAGGGAAATTTTATTTGCTTTTGCGGCAATCAAGCAAGTTAAAATACTCGTTTCAAGGCCAGTACGTCGCATAACATCATTTAGATCTAATTCTTTTGAAAGATCATTAGTTCCCATCACAAAGCAATTTAATTTTTTTGAACATGATGCAATATCATTAGCGTTAATAATTGCATGTGGTGTTTCCATCATAGCCCAAATCATGGTTTTTTTATTTTGCAGATAGGGAACATATTTAAGTACATCTTCAGGTGCATTAACTTTAGGAATTAAAATTGCATCAGGTTCACATTTTTCAAGAACTTCATAATCTTTTTTTCCAAATTCATTATCATCTGAGTTAAGTCTAACAACTTGCTCTTTTTTACTATTTTGGTTTGAATTAACTAAACTAATAATGGTTAATCTTGCTTGATCTTTTGCAGCTGGTGCAACAGCATCTTCTAAATCATAAATTAATGCATCAACATCAAGGGTTGGAATTTTACTATGTGCCTTTTCATTGGAACCAGGCACATAAAGCACGCTTCTTCTTGGTCGATGTAAAATCTCTTCCATTATTTTAAATGTTTTTCTCTTAATAATTCTAATATTTGAACTGCGTTTAAGGCTGCACCTTTTCTTAAATTATCAGATACCACCCAAATAGATAAACCGTTATCAAAAGCGGTATCTTCTCTGATCCTTGAAATATAAGTATCATCATTGCCAGCACATTCAATGGGAGTTACATAACCTCCATCTTTTCTCTCATCTAATATTGAGCAGCCTGGTGCATCTTTTAATGCGGCATGTGCATCTTGTACTGTCATCTTATTTTCAAATTCAATTGTTACTGCTTCCGAGTGACCAATAAAAACTGGAACTCTTACGCAAGTTGCTGAAAACTTTATATCAGGATCAAGTATTTTGTGACATTCTTGTTTCATTTTTAATTCTTCTTTCGTATAGCCATCATCCATAAATTTATCTATGTGAGGTATTACATTAAATGCAATTCGTTTGGTAAATTTTACATTATCCAAAACATCGTTTGCAAAGAACTTTCTTGACTGATTAAATAATTCATCCATCCCTTCTTTACCTGCGCCTGATACTGACTGATAAGTAGAAACAATAATGCTTTTGATTTTATTTTTATCGTGAAGTGGTTTTAAAGCCACTACTAATTGTGCCGTAGAGCAATTTGGATTTGCAATTATATTTTTATGTTTGAAACTTGAAATTGCTTCTGCATTTACTTCGGGGACTATCAATGGAACCTCAGGGTCCATTCTGAAATGACTTGAGTTATCTATTACTATGCAACCTACCTCGGCAAACTTGGGGGCCCATTCCTTTGAAATGTCTCCACCTGCAGAGAATAAGGCTATTTCTATTTCCTTTGGATTAAATTTATCTAAAGATGTAACTTTTAACTCGTCTTCACCAAATGGCACTTTCATGCCCTCACTTCGATTAGAAGCAATAGCAAAAATATCGTTAGACTTGAATCCTCTTTCAGACAAAATTGAGAGCATTTCTCTTCCAACATTTCCCGTAGCACCTACTACACCAATTTTTAAACTCATTTTGATCCTAAATTATTATATGCTTCGACTATTTTATCTCCCATTTGTTGAGTAGATAAATTTTGTTCATTGTTGCCAATTAAATCTTTAGTTTTAAAGCCTGCAGTTAATACATTATTTACAGCCTCATTAATCTTTTCAGCCTCGGAATCCATTGCAAAAGAATACTTTAAACACATGGCAAAACTAAGAATACAAGCAATTGGATTAGCAATTCCCTCCCCAGCAATATCTGGTGCGGATCCATGTACAGGTTCATACAAAGCTTTTCTAAAGTTATTTTCGTCGATTTCACCAAGACTAGCTGATGGTAACATTCCTAAAGACCCTGTTAACATAGAAGCTTCATCTGATAAGATATCACCAAATAAATTATCGGTTACAATCACATCAAATTGCTTTGGATTTCTTACTAACTGCATTGCACAATTATCAGCATACATATGAGTAAGCTCAACATCGCTATATTCTTCTGCATGTATTTTAGTGACTTCTTCTCTCCACAAAATTCCGGACTCCATAACATTTGATTTTTCTGAAGACATAACTCTATTATCTCTTTTTCGTGCGAGCTCAAATGCTATTCGAGCAACTCGATGTATCTCCTTTGTATTATAAGTTTGCGTATTCACACCTTGTCTTGTTCCATCGTCAAGTGTTTGAATTCCTCTAGGCTCACCAAAATAAATTCCACCCGTAAGTTCTCTTACAATCATTATGTCTAAACCAGCAACTAATTCTGGTTTCAGTGATGATGCTTCAACCATAGATTCAAAGCACATAGCTGGTCGTAAGTTTGCAAACAGTTCAAGTTCTTTTCTGATACGTAATAATCCTTGTTCTGGTTTAAGCGAAAAATCTAAATCGTCCCATTTTTCACCACCAACAGCACCTAGCAATACGGCATGAGATTGTTTTGCTATTTCCAAAGTAGTGTCTGCTAATGGATAGCCGTAACGATCATAGGCTGCACCACCTATATCATCATAAGTAATTTCAAATTTGATACCACTTGACTGTTCAACTGCTAAAATTAATTTTGTTACTTCAGCCATAACCTCGGGACCAATACCGTCTCCTGGAAGAATCAGTAACTTAAATATTTTGCTCATACCAATTTACTGCCATACAACCAAGGAGTTCTCTTTTCTTGAATGCCTTCAAAGTCAGTAATGGTGTTGGATTTGTTTAGTGTTAATCCAATATCATCTAATCCTTCTAATAAAGAATTTTTCTTAGCAGGATCAATATCAAAACTAATTTCTTTTTGTTCATTATTTTCAATAAATGTTATGCATTGCTTTTCTAAATCAATGTTAAAATTTAGAGAATTTTCTGCAGTGTCCTGCAATTTTGCTACTGTTTCTTCATCTAAAATAATTGGCAGTATGCCATTTT